>NZ_JBVJQR010000016.1:0-187385 GCF_055608425.1 Kitasatospora sp. NPDC036934
GTCCAGGGCGACGACCCGGGTCTCCCCCTCCCCGTAGACCTTGTTGAGGCCGGTGGCGCGGGCGGCCGCCAGGCCGGTACGGACGGCGGTTGCGGTCGACGTGGTCACGGGGGTGCTCCTTGCTGGTCCGCGGATTCGTACCTCCATGCTCGGCTGCGTGATCATGGTTCTGCGTCGCTCCGCCGAACGGTTGGCCCGACCACCGCTGGGCGTACGGGAGGGACGGCACCCTCCTCCTGCGGTATGACGGGAACCCTGAGGGCGACTCGGTGGCCGGAATCACCGTGCTTCGTGGCCGAATCCCGAACTGTTCGTCAGATGGCAAGGAAACATGACAACTTCCCGGGCTGGGAACATGCGAAAGAGTGATCCGGGCGACTACTCTCAGGGGTGGTTCGCAGGACGCCCGGATGGTGGAACGCAGACACGGGCAGCTTAAAACTGCTTGGCCGCGAGGCCGTGCCGGTTCGAGTCCGGCTCCGGGCACCGCAACGACCCGCGGGGGCGCCACCGGCGTCCCCGCCGGGAGCCGTCCACCGGATCCTCCTCGCGGCGTATCCCGGAATTTTTGCCAAGCCATTACCCTGGTACACGGGCGGTGCAGTGCCGCCACGGAGGGAATGAGCAATGAGAAGCAGCAACCCGGTCTTCTCGCGGGAGGGTTCCTTCTCCCGCGAGCCCGGCTACGCGGGGTTCGGTGGCACCGGCCAGGCCGGGAACCCGTACGGCAACCCCTACGCGGGGACGCAGTACGCCCAGCCCCAGGGGCAGGGCCCGCTGACGGACGAGCAGCTCTACGAGATGTACAACGGGCCGTCGGCCGGCCCGGCGGCCACCGGGCGGATGACGCTCGACGACGTGGTCGCCCGCACCGCCATGACGCTGCTCACCCTGGTCGCCGCCGGTGCGGTGGCCTGGTTCGCGCTGCCGTTCGAGAACTACGGCTTCGCCATCGCCGCCAGCCTGGTGGCCATGGTGGTCGGCCTGGTGGCCTCGTTCAAGCGCGACGCCAGCCCGGCGCTGATCCTGACCTACGCGGCCCTCCAGGGCTTCGCGATGGGCGCCTGGTCGCACGCGCTGAACACCGTCCTGAACGGCATCGTGATCCAGGCGGTGCTGGGCACGGCGGCGGTCTTCGCGGCGATGCTGTTCGCCTACAAGAGCGGCCGGATCCGGGTCACCGCGCGCTACCAGCGGATCGGCCTGGCGATCGCCATGGGCTTCGTGCTGCTGATGCTGGTCAACCTGGTCGCGATGGCCTTCGGCGCCGAGCTGGGCCTGCGCTCCGGCCCGCTGGGCATCCTGGTCGGCCTGGTCGGCATCGGCCTGGGCGCCTTCTTCCTGTCGCTGGACTTCGCGGCGATCGAGGAGGCCATCGCCCAGGGCGCCCCGCAGCGCGAGTCCTGGCGGGCGGCCTTCGGGCTCACCCTGTCGCTGGTCTGGATCTACATGGAGATGCTCCGGCTGATCGCGATCCTGCGCGGCGACGACTGACGGACCCCGCCGTCGCCTTCCACTGCCGCCGGGCCCCGGAGCACTTCGCTCCGGGGCCCGGCGGCGTTTGGTTAGGCTCCTGGCATGCATGACGTACAGCCCCTGGTCGAAGCCGTCGACGAACTGGCGGATCGTTTCCGCTCGCTGCCGCAGAGCAAGCTGCTGGGCCCGGTGCCCGGGCACGCCTCGCGGGCGGCGGCCGTGCTGGTGCTGGCCCGGCGGCTGGCCGCGCTGGCCCTGGCGGCGGAGGGCGGGCCGGAGCGGGACTTCCCGGACGCCGGGGCCTTCGCGGCGGGGGACCAGCTGGCCGTCGCCGGGCACGATCTGGCGGCCGCGCTCGCGGCGCTGCCCGAGAGGGCCGAAGTGGCCCTGCCGGACGGCCCGGTGGCGGTGGGCGAGGTGCTGGCCGGGGCGGTGGCCGCGGTGCGGGAAACGGCCGGGCGCTGCGCCTGAGGCAGTCCGGGGCCGTCCGGGCAGTCCGGAGCCGTCCGGGGCCGTCCGGGGCCGGACGTGCCGGAGGCCGGCTCGGATCGGTAACCCCCTCGATCCGGCCGGCCTCCGGTCCCGCCGGGTGGGCGAGACGGCGTCAGATGCTGGCGACCACCCGGTCGGCGAGCACGTAGACGGCCTCCTCGTCGGTGGAGAAGGTCAGCGAGTAGGAGCCGGAGAAGCGCGAGCCGCCGAGCAGTCGGACGTGCTCACCGGCACGGACCGCGTCGATCAGCCGGTAGGCGGCCTCCCGGTCGCCCGGGGCCACGCAGAGCGTGGTGCCGTCGGCGAAGGCGTACACGTCCAGGGTGCCCAGCGGGCCCGGGCGGACGTCGACCAGGGAGACGGCCTCCTCGGCGAGGGCGGCGAGCCGGGTGTCGGTCCACTCGCGGGACGGGGCCTGGCTCGGCACGAAGTCGGGGTGCGAGGGGTGGCGGCGCGGGTCGGGCGCGGCGACCGGGGCCTCCTCCACGGCCGACTCGGCGTCCAGCAGCCCGGCCTCCAGGCCGGTGGCCAGTAGGTCGGCCTCGCGGCGGGCCCGGGCGTCGCCGGTGGCCTCGCCTACCGGGTGGCCGGGGCGCAGCGGGGCGCCGCCGTCGGTGCCGGGATCCACCGGGCCGGGGCCGCCCTCGGTGATCAGGTCCTCCAGCGCGGAGCGCAGCGCCTCGCCGAACTCCGGGTCCATCGTCCCGGCGTTGTCGGCGGCGTCCTGCGGTCCGGTGGGGCGGGGGAAGAACACCGGCCACTCGTCGCTGCCGGTGAACACCCCGGCGAACGGGGAGTCGAACAGCGGCGCGTCCTCGGCCGCGCGGGCCTCCTGCTCGGCCCAGAAGGCCCGGGCCTCGGTGATCTCCCGCTCGCGGTCGGCGGCGAGCGCCTCGGCGACGGCCCGGCGTATCGCGGCCTCGTCCACCGGAGCGGGCCCGGCCTGGGTCGAGGCCTGTGCGTCGAGCCGCCGGGAGATGCCCCGGAGACGGAGCAGCACGGCGGTCGACACGGTGATCAGGATCAGCAGCAGGATGGTGTAGACGGCGCTCACGGAACGTACTCCTAGCGAGGAGCGGAACGGGGTTACGTGTCCACACTGCCCCATGGGGGGCTGTTGCCGCAGTGGCGAATGTCTAATTCGTCCGGGACTTTCGCGCTTGTCCCCAAATTGTTAGGTAACGCCGTTCTACGCAGTGGAGTTGATCCGCTCCGCAGTGTCGATTTCCGGGCCGGAAATGACGAAGAAGAGGGCCGGATCGACCTCTCGGTGTGATCCGGCCCTCAATTACGCTGCGTCACTCCAAATGGGTGGTCCAGACCCTTCGGAGTTGCGGGGGATGGTCAGCTGAGGCGCTCGATGACCATCGCCATGCCCTGGCCGCCGCCGACGCACATGGTCTCCAGGCCGAACTGCTTGTCGTGCCACTGCAGGGAGTTGATCAGCGTGGTGGTGATCCGGGCGCCGGTCATGCCGAAGGGGTGGCCGACGGCGATGCCGCCGCCGTTGACGTTCAGCTTGTCCAGGTCGATGCCGAGGTCGCGGTAGGACGGGATGACCTGGGCCGCGAAGGCCTCGTTGATCTCGACCAGATCGATGTCGTCGATGGTCAGGCCGGCCCGCCGGAGCGCCTGCTTGGAAGCCTCGACCGGGCCGTAGCCCATGATCTCGGGGGAGAGGGCGCTGACGCCGGTGGAGACCACCCGGGCGAGCGGGGTGATGCCCAGCTCGCGGGCCTTGGTGTCGGACATGATGACCAGCGCGGCGGCGCCGTCGTTCAGCGGGCAGCAGTTGCCGGCGGTGACGGTGCCGTCCGGGCGGAAGACCGGCTTCAGGCCGGACACGCCCTCCAGGGTCACGCCGGCGCGCGGGCCGTCGTCGGTGCTCACCACGGTGCCGTCCGGCAGCGTGACCGGGGTGATCTCGCGCTCCCAGAAGCCGGCCTTGATGGCGGCCTCGGCGAGGTTCTGCGAGCGGACGCCGAACTCGTCCTGCTCGGCGCGGGTGATGCCCTTGAGCGCGGCCAGGTTCTCGGCGGTCTGGCCCATCGCGATGTAGGCGTCCGGCAGCAGGCCGTCCTCGCGCGGGTCGTGCCACTCTCCGCCGCCCTCCTCGGCGCGCTTGGCGGTGCGGGCCTGGGCCTCGTCGAAGATCGGGTTCATGGTGCCCGGCATGCCGTCCGAGGTGCCCTTGATGCTGCGCGAGACGGTCTCGACACCGGCCGAGATGAAGACGTCGCCCTCGCCGGCCTTGATCGCGTGCAGTGCCATCCGCGTGGTCTGCAGCGAGGAGGAGCAGTAGCGGGTGATAGTCGCGCCGGGCAGGTAGTCCATGCCCATCTGCACGGCCACGATGCGGGCCAGGTTGTGGCCCTGCTCGCCGCCCGGCAGACCGCAGCCGAGCATCAGGTCGTCGATCTGGCGGGGGTCGAGCTGTGGGACCTTGGCCAGGGCGGCCTGGATGATGTGGGCGGTCAGGTCGTCCGGGCGGACGTCCTTGAGCGAGCCCTTGAACGCCCGGCCGATCGGCGAACGGGTGGCGCTGACGATGACGGCTTCGGGCATTGCGGGCTCCTCGCTGAGTGAACGGCGGACTGGCGGTCCGGGAGGAAAGCTACCGCTTGGTAGCTCAAGCGTCACCGGCACCAGCGTGTGAGCTGGCCGACGTATTCCCCGGGCCCGCCCCGGGCTGCCGGGGCGCCTCCGGGCCGACCCGGAGCCGGTGGCGCAGCAGCGCCCAGCGCCGGCCCGGGTCCTCCGCGGCCACGGCTGCCACCTCGGTGCCCGCGCGTCCGGCCGCCGCCGCGGCGGCCACCGCGACCGGCAGCACCGTCTCGCCCGGCACCGTCGTCCCGCCGGGGCGGGCGGTGCCCGGGCGCTCGTCCTCCGGCCACAGGCCCAGCGCGGCGCAGACCGAGGGCAGCACGGCCATCGCGGCGGTGGCGTAGCCCTGGGCGGAGGGGTGGTAGCGGTCGGCGGCGAACATCTCCGGACGGGCGGCGAACTCCGGGCCCAGCAGCGAGCCCAGCGAGACCGTGCGCCCGCCCGCCTCCACCACCGCGATGGTCTGGGCGGCGGCCAGCTGGCGGCTCAGCCGCCGGGCCACCCAGCGCAGCGGCGGGCGCACCGGCTTGATCGTCCCGAGGTCGGGGCAGGTGCCCACCACCACCTCGCAGCCGTTGGCGCGCAGGGCCGCGACGGCCTCGCCGAGCTGGCGGACGGCGAGCTGGGCGGGGCTGTGCCGGGTCACGTCATTGGCCCCGACCATGATCACGGCGATGTCCGGGCGCTGCCGCAGGGCCTGCTCCAGCTGGCCGGAGAGGTCGGCGGAGCGGCCGCCGGAGCGGGCCACGTTGACCAGCCGCACCGGGCGCTCGGCCACCGAGGCCAGGCCGGCCGCCAGCAGCGCGCCCGGGGTCTCGCGGGCGCGGGCCACTCCGAGGCCGGCGCCGGTGGAGTCGCCGAGGACGGCCAGTACGAGCGGCGCCCGCGGGGGCGCGCAGCGGTCGGCGAAGGCCTCGCCGTAGACGCCGTCGGCCTTGGGCGGGAGCGTCTCCAGGACGCCGATGGCCTGGATGGCGAGCTTGCTCTCGGTCAGCAGCACGCCGACCAGGCCCACGCCGAGCAGGCCGAGCCCGCCGCCGCCGTAAGCCGCCGCGGTGGCGATCCGGCGGGCCACCCGGGCCCGCGAGTCCTGTCCGCCTGGCATCCGGTGCCCCCTTCGCGTCCTGGTGCCGCCCCTTCCCGGACCGCGGCCTTGTCTGCACAGCGCTCTTACCCGCGCGGAGGGCGGGAGTACCGGGGGTGCCGGTGGCGGTGGGCCATTGGTGGAGCGCGGCGGAGGGGCGGGGAGTGCGGGAAGGGAAGGCTGGGCCGGGTGTCACGCCCTAGGCTTGCGGTACCGAATGCACTCGCATGCCCATAGACCGGGAGGACCCCCGTGCGGTACCACAACTCGATCATCGACCTGGTCGGCAACACGCCGCTGGTCAAGCTGAACAAGGTCACCGAGGGCATCACCGCGACAGTGCTGGCGAAGGTCGAGTACTTCAACCCCGGCGGTTCGGTGAAGGACCGCATCGCGATGCGCATGATCGAGGCCGCCGAGGCCTCGGGCGCCCTCAAGCCGGGCGGCACGATCGTGGAGCCGACCTCCGGCAACACCGGGGTCGGCCTGGCGATCGTGGCCCAGCAGAAGGGCTACAAGTGCATCTTCGTCTGTCCCGACAAGGTGTCCACCGACAAGATCAACACCCTGCGCGCGTACGGCGCCGAGGTGGTCGTCTGCCCGACCGCCGTCGCCCCGGAGCACCCGGACTCCTACTACAACGTCTCCGACCGCCTGGTCCGCGAGACCCCGAACGCGTGGAAGCCGGACCAGTACTCCAACCCGGACAACCCGGCGTCGCACTACCACTCCACCGGTCCGGAGCTGTGGGAGCAGACCGACGGGAAGATCACCCACTTCGTGGCGGGCGTCGGCACCGGCGGCACCATCTCCGGCACCGGCAACTACCTGAAGGAGGTGTCCGGCGGGAAGGTCAAGGTCGTCGGCGCCGACCCCGAGGGCTCGGTCTACTCGGGCGGCACCGGCCGTCCGTACCTGGTCGAGGGCGTCGGTGAGGACTTCTGGCCGACCGCCTACGACCGCAGCGTCGCGGACGAGATCGTCGCGGTCTCCGACAAGGACTCGTTCCAGATGACCCGCCGCCTGGCCAAGGAGGAGGGCCTGCTGGTCGGCGGCTCCTGCGGGATGGCCGTGGTGGCCGCGCTGGAGGTGGCCAAGAAGCTCGGCCCGGACGACGTCGTCGTGGTGCTGCTGCCGGACGGCGGCCGCGGCTACCTGTCGAAGATCTTCAACGACGACTGGATGGCCGACTACGGCTTCCTGCCCTCGGCCACCGACGAGGCCCACATCAGTGAGGTGCTGGGCCGCAAGGAGAGCATCGAGCAGGGCGGCGTCCCGCAGTTCGTCCACATGCACCCCAACGAGACGGTCGCCGAGGCGGTCCGGGTGCTGCGCGAGTACGGCGTCTCGCAGATGCCGGTGGTCTCCCCGGGTGCCGGGCACCCCGACATCATGGCCGGCGAGGTGATCGGCTCCGTGGTGGAGAAGCTGCTGCTGGAGGGCATCTTCGCCAAGGAGATCGAGCTGACCGACACGCTGGACAAGGTGATGTCCAAGCCGCTGCCGGTGGTCGGCTCGGGCGAGACCGTCACCAACCTGATGACCGTGCTGGAGAAGGCCGACGCGGCGGTCGTGCTGGTGGAGGGCAAGCCGCAGGGCATCGTCACCCGCCAGGACCTGCTGGGCTTCCTGACCGGTCGCGCCGCGCACTGACGCCCGTTCGCCGGCGGCGCTGACGCCGGCTCACCACCGTTCGCCCGTGGCCGGATCCGGAGGACTCGTCCACGGGCGAAGTGGTACACCAGCGTCATCTGTCCGCAGCACGTGGTTAACAACGCCCCGGCATCGTAGTGGTCGACGGCAAGACGCCGAGCGAGGCGGCAGCGGACCACCGGGAGCGGCTCCCCGGCGGGCGCGGTCGGCTCCGGACACGTCGGACGGCCCTGACCCGGCTGCCGTGTCCGCCCTCCCCGACCGGGTAACGGAGGGAGGGGCCTCCGCGGGAGGCGCCGTCGTCCCGCCCCTGTCCGGCTGCGGCCGGTCGACAGGGTGTGGTGGCTCCCGCGGGCGAACACCGCGCCGTACGGCGCGGCTCCGCGGCTCCCGGGTGGGGGAGCCGAGCCGGAGAGCGGTGGGGCCGGTCCTGTTCCGAGGGACCGGCCCTCCCCGTGCGCCCGGGCGCCCCTGCCGTTCCGGTGCGCCGCCCGCCGTTCCCGCGCGCACCGGGGGGCCCTCGTTCCCGTACGCTCGCTGACATGACCAGCACTGAAACGACCGACGCCCCGCGCTACGTCAAGCTCAAGATCGAGCTCATCGCGGAGATCACCGACGAGGGCGCGCTCAAGGCCGCGGCCCTGCAGCAGGTCGCCGGGGACGAGTACCTCGACGACGACGAGCGCGCCCAGTCCGTCGACGCCATCGAGGTGGACCCGTCGGGTTCGCTCGCCCACTTCATCGACCCCGTCGCGCTGCTCGGCGACGTCCCGGGCGTGGAACTCGCTTCGGCGACCTGGGAGTCGGCGCAGACCGAGTTCGACCCCGAGAGCGACGAGTGGGACGAGTACTCCGTGGAGGAGTCCGCCGAATAACGGCCGTTCGTGCCGTCACCACCCGTGAACACCCGGTCCGCCTTCGGCGGGCCGGGTGTTTTGTCCGTGCACGGCGGCACGTTGGGTCATCTCATACGATCGCTTACCCTTCGGTGATGGAACCGTGAGCGGCCGGATTGCGTTTCTGTATCCGTAATCGCCCGGGATGATCAGCAGGGAGACGCGACGTGACGGCACGGGACGGTCAGGGGCGGGTGGCCGGAAGCAGCTGGAGCCGACGCGGAGTGCTCGCGGGCCTGATCGGGGCTCCCGTACTGCTGCTCGCCGCCTGCAACGACAACAGCGGTGGCAACGGCGGCAGCGGCGGCAACGGCGGCTCCGGTTCGGGCGGTGGCAACGGCGGCTCCGGGTCCGGCGGCAGCAGCGCCCCGAAGACCTCGGCCGCGGTGATCACCGTGAGCCCCGCGGACGGCGCCACCGGCGCCAGCTTCAGCGAGCCGGTCAAGGTGACCGTCAGCAACGGCACCCTGACCAGCGTCAAGGTCACCGACTCCACCGGCAAGGAGCTGGCCGGCCAGCTCTCCGCCGACAACACCGGCTGGACCTCGGCCGCGGCCCCGGCCAGCGGGACCAAGTACTCCGTCACCGCCAGCGGCGTCGACAAGGACAAGCTGGAGGCGGACGCCAACGCCACCTTCACCACGGCGACCCCGGCCAACACCTTCGTGGGCTACTTCACCCCCGAGGACGGTTCGGTGGTCGGCGTCGGCATGCCGGTCTCGATCAACTTCAGCAAGCCGGTCACCGACAAGAAGGCCGTCCAGTCGGCGATCACCGTGATAGCCGAGCCGGGCGTCGAGATCGTCGGCCACTGGTTCTCCAGCACCCGCCTCGACTTCCGGCCGCAGGAGTACTGGGCCAAGGGCACCAAGGTCACCCTCAAGCTGCGGCTCAAGGACGTCGAGGGCGCCAAGGGCGTCTACGGCACCCAGTCCAAGGACGTCAGCTTCACCATCGGCCGGGCCCAGACCAGCGTCGCCGACCTCGCCACCAAGAAGCTCACCGTGACCACGGACGGCGCCGTCAGCGCCGTCTACAAGATCTCCGGCGGCTCCCCCGAACACACCACCTGGGGCGGCAAGATGGTCATCTCCGAGCAGTTCACCCAGACCCGGATGAACTCGCAGACCGTCAACCTGGGCAGCGAGTACGACATCGCCGACGTGCCGCACGCCCAGCGCCTCACCACCTCCGGCACCTTCATCCACGGCAACTACTGGTCGTCGTCGTCGATCTTCGGCGGGCAGAACACCAGCCACGGCTGCGTCGGGCTGCAGGACGCCAAGGGCGCCCAGGACAGCAGCACGGACGGCTACAAGTTCTACAAGTCCTCGATCGTCGGCGACGTGGTCGAGGTCGTGAACTCCGGCGACAAGACCGTCGCCCCGGACAACGGCCTGAACGGCTGGAACCTCAGCTGGGCCGACTGGAAGGCCGGCAGCGCCGTCTGACCCACCCCTGCGGAAGACACCTCGGGCGGACCGGACTTCGCGGTCCGCCCGAGGGGTCGGGTCCGGCGCCGGCCCTGACGTTCGGCGCCCTAGCCGCGTCGCGCGTAGTCCGCGAAGCCCTGCCAGTCCACGATCACGCACGGTTCGTCGCCGAGGATCCAGGCGTCGTGCCCGGGCGGGCAGATCATGAAGTCGCCGGGGCCGAACTCGGCCTGCTCGCCGTCGTCCATGACGATCTTCATCCGGCCCGAGACCACGTACCCCGTGTGGGCGGCCTCGCAGCTGTCGGTCTTGGCGATCGGCTTGATGTGCTTGGACCACTGCCACCCCGGCTGGAACACCGCCCGGCCGACCGGTCCGGCGTCCAGGTTGACCAGGCGCAGTTCCCCCGTGCCCTCCTCGAAGGGGCGGACTTCCTCGGGATCGTCGAAGTTCTTGCGGACGAGACCGGACATGGCACGACTCCTCTCCACGAGGGCGGCCCGGCCACCGGGGGGTGGCCGGGCCGCCCTACCGGTGTCTCCAGTCTGCGCCCGGATCGGGGCACGGTCACGTTGGGTGGCCGCGCCCCGGACCCGCTCCCGGGTGGTCAGCCCTCGGTGCGGGCCACTCCGATCGGGCAGGAGGCGCCGGTGCCGTCCGGCGGGCAGTGCTAGGTCACCCCTCGGTGTCTCTACCAGTACACCTCGCCGTCCTCGTTCAGCATGGGACGGGAGACCGTGCCGCCGTAGTGCCGGTTCTCCATGTGCTCCAAGGCGTCGGCCACGCCTTGGAGGAAGGCGCCGAGCGTCGGCCAGCCGGAGTAGCGGCCGTATTCGGTGTGGCTCGCGTAGCCGACGTGGTTGTGCCACATGCCGGGGCCCGCCTCGATGAAATGGTCGTCTCCGTCGCCGCCCGCGAATGGGATCCACAGCTCGGCCCACCAGGGGGCCAGGTCCGGATCGTCTGGCTCCCAGATGCTCATGCGCAGCGCTCGGGCCTCGACGATCTCCTCGGCTGAGTAGAGAGGCCCACAGGGAAGGGCGCCCGGCCAGTCGTCTCCGTTGTGGCAGAGGAGGGACTCGCGGAGGTCGGGTGGGAGCGGAAAGCCCAGGGCCGACTCGGTCCGTGCGATGTCGTGCTGCTCGGCCGGGGACCGGAGGGACTCAAAGCTGGCGGGTGCGTGCTGCGCGAGCCATGAGTCGATGCGGCGCCACGACGAGGCCACGGGGTCGATCGCGGGGTCGATGTAGTTGTGCGGCGGGTCGATCACTGGCGGATCATTGCATTCCACTCCGACAGGACGGCGACGAAGGCGCAGAGCCCGGAAGACGGTCGCAGGAGTGTCACCGATCTGCATCCCGGAGCAGGACCGTGTAGGCGAGGTGCCGGCAGCCGGCCAGGGCAGCCGGCACCTCGCCGCAGGGGTGCTTCGGACTCAGTCGTCGGTCTTGGCGATGCCGATCGGGCAGGAGGCGCCGGTGCCGCCGAGACCGCAGTAGCCGTTGGGGTTCTTGGCGTCCGACAGGTACTGCTGGTGGTACGGCTCGGCCGGGTAGAACGGGCCGGCCGGGGCGATCTCGGTGGTGATCGGGCCGTGGCCGAGCGCGGTCAGCGCGGGCTGGAAGGCGTCCCGGGTGGCGGTCGCGGCGGCGGCCTGAGCAGGGGAGTGGGTGTACAGCGCGGAGCGGTACTGGGTGCCCACGTCATTGCCCTGACGGTTGCCCTGGGTCGGGTCGTGGGCCTCCCAGAAGGCCTTCAGCAGCCGCTCGTAGGAGATCACCGCCGGGTCGAAGACCACCCGGACCGCCTCGGTGTGCCCGGTCAGCCCGCTGCACACCTCCTCGTACGTCGGGTTGGGCGTGTGGCCGCCCTGGTAGCCGACCAGCGTCGTCCAGACGCCGGGCAGCCGCCAGAACGTGCGCTCGGCGCCCCAGAAGCAGCCCAGCCCGAAGTCGGCCACCTCCAGCCCCTCCGGGTACGGGCCGGTGAGCGGGTGGCCGAGCACGGTGTGCGGCTCGGTGAGGGTGAAGCCCGCGGCCGGGCGGCCGGGCAGCGCCTGGTCGGCGGGGACGAGCGAGGACTTGTGGCGGTCGAACAGCACGGCCTGCTCCAGCGGGGTAGGAAGGGTTGCCCCGTGGTGAACGCACCGGACGGCCCGCGGATTCCGGTCCGGGCATTCCGGCGGGCGCCCGGCCGTCCGGCCGTTAGGCTCGGAGCCATGACCGAGCACCAGCTTCCCCACGGCTTCGAGACCCTCGCCATCCACGCGGGTCAGGAAGCAGACCCCCAGACCGGGGCCGTCGTCACGCCGATCTACCAGGTGTCCACCTACAAGCAGGACGGGGTGGGCGGCCTGCGGGGCGGCTACGAGTACAGCCGCAGCGCCAACCCGACCCGAACCGCGCTGGAGGAGTGCCTCGCCGCGCTCGAGGGCGGCGCCCGCGGCCTGGCCTTCGCCTCCGGCCTCGCGGCCGAGGACACCCTGCTGCGCACCATCCTCAAGCCGGGCGACCACATCGTGATCCCCAACGACGCCTACGGCGGCACCTTCCGGCTGTTCGCCAAGGTGCTGACCCGCTGGGGCGTCGAGTTCTCCGTCGCCAACACCCAGAAGCTGGACGACGTCCGCGCCGCGCTGCGCCCCAACACCCGCGCGGTGTGGGTGGAGACCCCGTCCAACCCGCTGCTGGGCATCACCGACCTGGCCGGCCTCGCCGAGGTCGCGCACGGCGCCGGCGCGCTGCTGGTGGTCGACAACACCTTCGCCAGCCCGTACCTGCAGCAGCCGATCGCGCTCGGCGCGGACGCGGTCGTGCACTCCACCACCAAGTACATGGGCGGCCACTCCGACGTCGTCGGCGGCGCCCTGGTGCTGGCCGAGGCGGGCCTCGGCGAGGAGGTCGCGTACCACCAGAACGCGATGGGCGCCGTCTCCGGGCCGTTCGACGCCTGGCTGGTGCTGCGCGGCATCAAGACCCTGGGCGTCCGGATGGACCGGCACAGCTCCAACGCGGAGAAGGTCGCCGAGCTGCTGGCGAGCCACCCCAAGGTCAGCCAGGTGCTGTACCCGGGCCTGCCCGAGCACCCCGGGCACGACATCGCCGCCAAGCAGATGAAGGCCTTCGGCGGCATGGTCTCGTTCCGGGTCGCCGGCGGCGAGGAGGCGGCCGTCGAGGTCTGCAACCGCGCGCAGCTGTTCACCCTGGGCGAGTCGCTGGGCGGCGTGGAGTCGCTGATCGAGCACCCGGGCCGGATGACCCACGCCTCGGCGGCCGGTTCGCCGCTGGAGGTGCCGGCCGACCTGGTGCGCGTCTCGGTCGGCATCGAGTCGATCGACGACCTGCTGGCCGACCTCAAGCAGGCGCTGGGCTAGGCGGGTTACCGCGTCACTGCCCCTGCTGGTCCGCCGTGTACGACTCCATCGCGTGGTTGAAGCGGGCCAGCAGGGCGCAGAACGCCCTCTGTTCCTCGGGTGGCCAGTCGGCCGTCAGGCGGCGGGTCAACTCGGCCCGGCCGTCCCGGACTTCGGCGAGCCGGCCGGTGCCGCAGGCGGTCAGTGCGAGCCGTACGGCGCGACGGTCGGCCGGGTCCTGCACCCGGCCGACCAGCCCGGCCGCGACCAGTGGGGCGACCTGGCGGGTCACCGTGGAGGAGTCCACGCCGAGCGCCTCGGCCAGCGCCTTGACGTTCGCCGGTCCGTGCCGCTCCAGGCGGTCGAGCAGCAGGTAGGCGGCCCGGTCCAAGGTGCCGACGCCGCCGCCGGAGGACCGGACCTGTTCCATCCGGCGGGCGAACACCGCCAGCTGGTACTGGAGTTGGGTGTGTACGGGCTCGGCTCGGTCGGTGGCCTGGGGCGAGGGCGTCGTCATCGCGGCTCACGATCGTCATGCGGTGAGAGAAGCTCAGAAGCAGCAGCGTACGCGGGCGGAGCGGGCCCGGGAACAGGCCCGACGTCCCGTCTTGCCGGTGTCGGCACCCCTAGGCTGGGATCATGCACAACTGGCCGATCACCCTCGACGACGTCCGCGGCGCCCAGAAGATGCTCGTCGGGGTCGCCCGAGTGACCCCGATGGAGGGCAGCCGGCACCTGTCCGGGTTGATCGGCGCGCCGGTCCACCTGAAGTGCGAGAACCTCCAGCGCACCGGGTCCTTCAAACTGCGCGGGGCGTACGTGCGGATCGCGGGGCTCTCGCCGGTGCAGCGAGCCGGCGGGGTGGTGGCGGCCAGCGCCGGGAACCACGCCCAGGGGGTGGCCCTGGCGGCCGCGCTGCTGGGGGTGCGCTCGACCGTGTTCATGCCGGTCGCGGCGCCGCTGCCGAAGGTCGCCGCGACCCGTGACTACGGTGCCGAGGTCCGGCTGCACGGCGCCACCGTGGACGAGGCGCTGCAGGCCGCGCAGCGGTACTCGGAGGCGACCGGCGCGGTGTTCATCCACCCCTTCGACCACTGGGACGTGGTCACCGGCCAGGCGACCGTCGGCCTGGAGATCCTGGAGCAGTGCCCTGAGGTGCGCACCATCCTGGTCGGGGTGGGCGGCGGCGGGCTGCTGGCCGGGATCGCGGCGGCGGTCAAGCCGCTGCGGCCGGACGTCCGGGTGGTCGGGGTACAGGCGGCGGGCGCGGCCGCGTACCCGCCCTCGCTGGCGGCCGGGCGGCCGGTGTCGCTGGAGCACTACGCGACCATGGCCGACGGGATCATGGTCGGGCGGCCCGGGGACATCCCGTTCGAGGTGGTCAACACGCTGGCGGACGGCGTCCGTACGGTCTCCGAGGACGCCCTGTCGCGGGCCCTGCTGCTCGGGCTGGAACGGCTGAAGCTGGTGGTCGAGCCGGCCGGGGCGGCCCCGATCGCGGCCCTGCTGGAACAGCCGGACTCCTTCGAGGGCCCGGTGGTGGCCGTGCTGTCCGGCGGCAACATCGACCCGCAGCTGATGCAGCGGGTGCTGCGGCACGGTCTGGCGGCGGCCGGGCGCTACCTGTCGCTGCGGGTGCGGCTGGCGGACAAGCCGGGCTCGCTGGCGGACCTGCTGGGGGTGCTGACCGGGGTGGACGCCAACGTGCTGGACGTCGCGCACGTCCGGATCGACCCGCGGCTCGGGCTGACCGAGGTCGAGGTGGACCTGCACCTGGAGACCAAGGGGCCGGAGCACTGCGCGCTGGTGGTCGGTGAGCTGCGGGACGCGGGGTACGTGGTCGCCGACTGACGCGGGGTGCGTGGGCGCCGACCGGGCGCGCGTTCGCCGGTTCCGTCAGGCGGCGGTTCCGTCAATTCCCTTGACGCGATGTATCGCGAGTTGCCAGACTCGCGATACATCGCGTTCTGTGTCGGTGGCCGAGAACGGGGGCCGAGAACCGAGTCGCCCGCGCGCCCGTTCGACGGGCAAAGTGGGACAGATCGCTCACATTCGTCCGAGGAGATGAGGCAGGCCATGGCGCCAGCCATCCAAGCCGAGAACCTGGTGAAGACCTTCGGCGACGTACGGGCCCTGGACGGCGTCAGCCTGGACGTCCCCGAGGGCACGGTGCTCGGGCTGCTCGGCCCGAACGGCGCCGGGAAGACCACCACCGTGCGCGTCCTCACCACCCTGCTCCGCCCCGACTCCGGCCGCGCGGTGGTGTCCGGCGTCGACGTCCTCAAGCACCCGAACCAGGTCCGCAGCCTGATCGGACTGTCCGGTCAGTACGCGGCGGTCGACGAGTACCTGACCGGCTTCGAGAACCTCACCATGGTCGGCGAGCTGTACCAGATGCGCACCCGCGACGCGAAGGCCCGCGCGCTGGAGCTGCTGGAGTGGTTCAACCTCACTGGGGCCAAGGACCGCATCGCCAAGACCTACTCCGGCGGCATGCGCCGCCGCCTCGACCTCGCCGCCGCGCTGGTCGTCCGTCCGCCGGTGATGTTCCTGGACGAGCCGACCACCGGCCTCGACCCGCGCAACCGGCTGGCGCTCTGGGAGGTCATCGAGACCCTGGTCGAGCAGGGCACCACGCTGCTGCTCACCACCCAGTACCTGGAGGAGGCCGACCGGCTCGCCCACGACATCGCGGTGGTCGACCACGGCCGGGTGATCGCCCGCGGCACCGCCGACCGGCTCAAGGCGCAGATCGGCGGCGAGCGGATCGAGGTCGTGGTGCACGACCCGGGGCTGGTCACGGACGCCGTCGAGGCCCTCTCCGGGTACGCCCTGGGCGAGCCGGCGGTGGAGAAGAACACCCGGAGGATCACCGTGCCGGTCAGCGGCGGCGCCCGGGTGCTCGCCGACGCGATCCGCGAACTGGACGGCCGGGGCATCGAGATCGACGACATCGGGCTGCGCCGCCCGACCCTGGACGACGTCTTCCTCACCCTCACCGGCCATGCCGCCGAGTCGGCCGAGTCGGCCGAGTCGGCCGAGGTGGGCGGCGGCGGGGCGGGTGGCAAGGGCCGTGGTCGGGGTGGCCGGGGTCGGGGGAAGGGCGGAGGCGGCGCGGACGGCGCCGACGGCGGCGAGGGCCCGGGGCCCGACCAGCAGCAGGCCGTCACGGCCGGAACGGAGCGCTGAGATGAGCACCGCCACCGAGCACGCCATAGGCGAGGCGATGCCGACGCCCCGCCGGGGCTTGTCCGCGACCCTGCACGACTCCTGGGTGGTCGCCAAGCGCAATCTGCGCAGAATGTCCAGGATTCCCGAAATCGTGGTGTTCGGGCTCATGCAGCCGGTCATGTTCGTGCTGCTGTTCTCGTACGTCATGGGCGGGGCGATCAAGATCCCCGGGACGAACTCCAGCTCCGACACGTACATCCAGTTCCTGATGGCCGGCATCTTCGCCCAGACCGTCACCTTCGCCGTCGCCGGCGCCTCGGCCGGCATCGCGGAGGACATGACCAAGGGCCTGGTGGACCGCTTCCGCTCGCTGCCGATGGCCCGCTCCGCGGTGCTGGTCGGCCGTACCCTCGCGGACCTCTGCCAGACCGCGTTCACCCTGGTGGTGCTGGCGCTGGTCGCGCTGCTGGTCGGCTGGCGGGTGCACGACGGGGTGCTCAGGGCGCTCGGCGCCTTCGGGCTGCTGCTCCTGCTCGGCTACGCCTTCTCCTGGATCGGCGCGCTGATCGGCCTCTCGGTGCGCAGCCCCGAGGCGGCCACTTCGGCCGGGCTGATCTGGCTGTTCCCGCTGACCTTCGTGTCCAACGCCTTCGTGCCGGTCAGTTCGATGCCGGGCTGGCTGCAGGGCGTGGCGTACTGGAACCCGTTCAGCGCGACGGTGCAGGCCTGCCGGGACCTCTTCGGCAACCAGGTCGGGCCGGTGGACAGCGCCTGGCCGATGCAGCACGCGGCGCTGGTGTCGGTGCTGTGGTCGCTGGTGATCACGGCGGTGTTCTCCTGGCTGTCGGTGCGCAAGTACCGCTCGGCAGTGGGGTGAACCGTCCGGTTGCCGGTGAGCGAGTGCCGCTCGGCCGTGGGGTGAACCGTCGCGGTCGGCCGTGAACGCCCGAGGGCGGCTGAGGAGTCCGGGGACTCCTCAGCCGCCCTCGGCGGTGTGTCGGTGCTCGGGGGCCGGATCAGCCGGCGTGCGGTACGACCTTGACGACCTTCACCATGGCCGGCTTGCCGTTCGGCAGCTCGTAGGTGGCCTCGTCGCCGATCTTCTTGCCGTCGATCGCCCGGCCAAGCGGCGACTGCGGCGAGTAGACGTCCAGGTCATCGGTGTTGGCGACCTCGCGGGAGGCGAGCAGGAACTCCATCAGGTCGTCCTCGTCGCCGTCGAACGCGACCGTGACGATCATTCCCGGGGCCACGACGCCGGAGTCGGCCGGGGCCTCGCCGACCTTCGCGCGCTCCAGCAGCTGGGTCAGCTGGCGGATGCGCAGCTCGTACTTGCCCTGCTCCTCCTTCGCCGCGTGGTAGCCGGCGTTCTCCTTGAGGTCGCCCTCCTCGCGCGCCGCCTCGATCTTCTGGGCGATCTCGATGCGCCAGGGCCCGGTCAGGTGATCCAGCTCGGCCTTGAGCTGGTCATAGCCGGCCTGAGTGAGCCAGGTCACGTTCTCACTGGTCTGGGTCACGGGTGCTCCTCGTAGGTGCTGGGGCGGTGCTGAGGGTGTGCGTCGTCAGCAGGGTCGACGGTGATATCGGTCTCAACTACAAAGCAACGCCCGCTCCCGTACCATCCGGTGCGGAAGGGGCGAAACCACGAGCCTAACAAGTCCTGCCGACAAGCGGGAGAGGCGTTGTCGCGGCATTGACGGTGTCGTTGCGCCACGGTGTACGGCAACCGGGTGCGGGACTCCCTACGGATGCCCGTTCCGCTGAACGAATATGCGTCCGCGGGCCCTTTCCGGGTGCTCGGCGGCCCGTGCCGCCCTGCCCCGGCTCACTTCGCCGGGGTGCAGCCCAGCAGTTCGGCGGTGGTCCCCCGGGCGGTGGTGCGCAGGGTGACGGTGGCCTCGTAGCTCGACCCGGCCGCCGGGACCGGGAAGTCGGCCACCCCGACCACCGCGTGGTCGTCGCTCTGCGAGCGGACCGTACAGGTGCCGGCCGTCCCGTCGCTCTTGCGCACGGTCAGGTGCAGCTGCACCTCGGAGTCGGAGAGCACCTGGAAGGTCGGCACCGAACCGTTGATCTTCGACTCGCGCAGCAGGTAGGAGCCGCCCAGCCAGGCGATCAGACCCAGGCCGAGCACACCGCAGACCGCGCCGATCACCTTCAGGCGGCGGTCCGACTCGCCGTCGCCGCCGCGGCCGTAGCGCCCCTCGGGCGGCCGCGGGGCGGTGCTCTGTGCAGTCATCGGACTCCGTCCTCTCCTGGGGAGGAGCCGTGCGGGCGGTGCTGGGGAATGCGACGGTCCTCCATTCCGTCACTATAGGAGGGGCACGCCCGCGGCCGGTCCGGCGGGGGCGGGGCTCGGCCGCGCCGGAGACCGGCACCGCAGGCCGGCCTTGCGGCGACGCGGTCCCGAAGTGAGCGGTTCGTACGGTGGGCAGACCGGACTTCGCGGAACGCCCGACGATGTGGAAGGAACGCAAGGCGTTGACTGAGCAGTTGCGACTGATGGCGGTGCACGCCCACCCGGACGACGAGTCCAGCAAGGGCGCGGCCACCATGGCCAGGTACGTCGAGCAGGGTGTGGACGTGCTGGTGGCCACCTGCACGGGGGGCGAGCGCGGGTCGGTTCTCAACCCCAAGCTCCAGGGGGACCCGTACATCGAGGAGAACATCCACGAGGTGCGCCGCAAGGAGATGGACGAGGCGCGGGCGATCCTCGGCGTCAAGCAGGCCTGGCTGGGCTTCGTCGACTCCGGCCTCCCGGAGGGCGACCCGCTGCCCCCGCTGCCCGAGGGCTGCTTCGCCCTGGAGGACGTCAAAGAGGCGGCCGAGCCGCTGGTCCGGCTGATCCGCGAGTTCAAGCCGCAGGTCATCACGACCTACGACGAGAACGGCGGCTACCCGCACCCGGACCACATCATGACCCACAAGATCACCATGCTGGCCTTCGACGCCGCCGGTGACCCGGACGCCTACCCCGAGGCCGGCGAGCCCTGGCAGCCGCTCAAGCTCTACTACAACCACGGCTTCCCGATGGGCCGCATCCGCGCCCTGCACCAGTACCTCACCGAGCACGGCCAGGACTCCCCGTACGGCGAGTGGATCGCCGGCTGGGAGAAGAGCGGCCGCAAGGAGCGCGAGATCACCACCCGGGTGCGCTGCGACGACTGGTTCGAGACCCGCGACCGCGCCCTGATCGCCCACGCCACCCAGATCGACCCGGACGGCCCGTGGTTCCGCGTCCCGCTCGACGTCCAGCGCGAGGTCTGGCCCACCGAGGACTACGAACTCGCCCGTACCCTGGTCGACGTGGACCTCCCGGAGGACGACCTGTTCGCCGGACTGCGCCCCCTCACCCTGGCGGCCGAAGCCGCCGACACGCGCGACTGACCCACCCCCGACGGCCCGGCCCGGCGTGAGCCGGGCCACCATAGAGATATGAGTGCCCCCGTGAACCTCGTCCACCTCGCCGCTGACCTCGCCGTCGACGACGCCAAGGTCACCCCCGGTCTCCTCGGCTTCGTCGTCTTCGCCGCCCTCGGCGTGGCGACGTGGTTCCTGGCCAAGTCGATGAACCGGCAGTTCAAGAAGGTCGACTTCACGGAGGAGCCGGAGGCTCCCAAGGAGTGACCCCCGCGGGCCCGCGGGCTGCTGGGCCTGCGGGCGCTTCGGGCCGGCGGGCCGTGCTGCTCGGCCGGGCCCCGGGGCGGGCTGACGGGTGCGGGGCGCGGCTGGATGCGATCCTGCGAACCCCGCTCAACCTCGGACTCCAACACGGCGGCACCATCTGACAAATCCGGGCCACCGCCTGACGGCGGCAGCCCGGACCACACCAAGACCTTCGTCAGTCTCCTCCTAGGGGTAGATGTCCTGGTGCTGCGGCGCGGGCCCCTGGGACCGCGACTGCGGCGATCGCGGTGCGCCCGTGTGGTGCCTGCCGGTGGGTCGGGTGGTCGTGCGTCCGGGGCGCAGGGGCCACCACAGGCTGCGGCCGAGGATCGCGGCCAGGGCGGGCACCAGCACGATGGACAGCAGGAACGCGGAGAGCAGGATGCCGAGCGCGGTGGCGAAGCCGATCTGCTGGGTGGAGGGTTGCGGGGTCACCGCGAGGCTGGCGAAGGAGCCGGCCAGGACGAGGCCGGCGGTCGCGATGGCCGGGGCGGTGTGCCGCAGGGCGCGCGCGACCGCGGCCCGGGGCGGCCCGGGGTGTTCCATCTCCTCCCGGATCCGGTCGCTGATCAGGATGTTGTAGTCGGTGCCGAGCGCGACCACGAACAGGAACAGGACCAGCGGCAGCGTGAAGTTGACGCCCGGCTTGTCCATGGCGTGCTGGAACAGCAGGGCGGCAGCGCCGAGGGTGGCCGCGAAGCCGAGGCCGACGGAGAGCATCAGGATCACCGGTGCGAGCAGGCTGCGCAGCAGCAGGAGCAGGATCACGCCGATCAGTACCGCCGCGACCGGGAAGACCAGCCGGAGGTCGTGGTCGACGGCGGTGGCGACGTCGGCGAAGACGGCAGGGGTGCCTCCGACGTGCGCGGTCAGGTCGGCGGGCGTGCTCTGGGCGACGGCTGCGCGGATCGGGCCGGAGACCAGGTCGCGGGCCTGCTGGGACTGCGGGTCCGCGGTGAGGAACAGGTCGATCCGCGCGGCCTGCCGGTCCTCGCTCGGGACCGGCTTGGCCACCTGGCCGACGCCGGCGACCCGGGTGAGGTGCTGGGTCAGGCCGTCCAGTTCGGCAGGTGAGAGGGGGCCGGCGTTCTTGGTTTCGACGTAGACGCTTGTCGGGTCGGCCACGCCGGCGGGCAGGGCGTGGGCGATTTCGAGGGCGGTGCGCTGGGAGGCGGTGCGGGGGCCACCGCCCAGGCCGTAGTCCATCTTGATCCCGGCCAGCCCGCCGGCCAGGGCACCGAGGAGGGCGAGCGAGGCGAGGACCATGGTCAGCGGTCGGCGGGCTACCCGGTCGCCGAACCGGGCCGCAGCGCCCTCGCGGGGTTCGGCCTTGAGGGCGCGTGAGGGCCAGAAGAGTTTGCGTCCGCAGGCCGCGAGCACGGCGGGCATCAGGGTGAGGCTGGCCAGCAGCATGACCAGGACCGAGACCGCGACGGCCGGGCCGAGCACCCGGAACTGGCCGAAGCTGGCGACCCCGAGGGTGGCGAAGGCGGCGACGATGGTCAGCGCGGCCGAGGTGACCGCAGTGCCGACCTTCTGGCTGACCTCGGCGGCAGTGGTGCGGTGGTGGCGATCGGGCCGGGCCCGCAACTGCTCGCGGAAGCGGAACATCATGAACAGGAAGTAGTCGATGCCGATGCCCAGGAGTACCACTCCGATGAGGCTCGGTACGGAGGGGTCGAGCTTGATGCCGGTGAGCAGCGCGGTGCCGACGACCGCGCCGCTGGCCACGCCGCCGATGAGGGCCACCGAGACCAGCGGCAGCAGGGCGGCCAGGACGCTGCGGAACACGAGGACGTGGAGCAGCACGATCAGCGCGACGGCGCAGGCGGAGGCGATGGTCGCGAGGGTCTTCCCGTCGTCGGTGGAGTCGACCTGGTCGGCGAGTGCGCCGGTGAAGCCGGTTCGCAGGCCCTGGGCGGCGAACTCCGCCCGAGTGTTGTCCCGGAACGCTCGGAAGGTGCTCTCCAGGCCCGGGTCGGCGGGGTTTCCGGTGAGGTTGGCGGAGAGCAGCTCGAAGGTTCCGTCAGGTGCCGTCATGGCCGGGCTGACCTGGGGGATCTGCGAGTAGTCGTGCTGGAGGGGCGCCGCGTCCTTGGGCTTTGGCATGGTGACCTTGAGGCGGCTCAGCCGCTGCGCCCCGGCGTCGATCTGCTCCCGGTCGGTGGGGGTGAGGGCCCGGCCGTCGGTCCGCGCGACCAGGATGGTCACCGGGTTGGCGTCGGGCTTCGTCCCGAAGCGGTCGTGGGCGATCGCCGTGGCGGCGGCCGAGTCGTAGCTCTTCGGCAGGAAGTCGGCCGTCTGCGTCTGGGTCACTCGGTAGATCAGGGTCTGGCTCAGGATGGTCAGGAGCAGTCCCAGGACCGCCCAGACGGCGATCACCTTCCACGGATTCCTGGTGGAGAATCCGGTCAGGGCGCGGATCACGATGTCCTCCGGCTGTGGTGCGAAGGCCGGCGAATCCCGGCACGTCTCCAGACCATCACGGCGTACCCGGCGTTCTCGTCCGTGCGCGGGAGGAGAACATCATCAGGACCTGAGCCCGGTACACGGCCCTGACCAGGACCAGGGGCCTGGTCGGGGATCGGTCCGTGGTGCCTGCACGGGGTCGGGAACCGCTGCGAGAATGGACCGTGGAGGCCCCCCGGGGGCGGGACGTCGCGGGAACGGCACACGCCCCAGGGACGGCGGCCGCGGTGAACCGGCGAAGGCCGGCGCCGGCAGGCCACAGAAAGGACCAGCACCAGCATGTCGACGCACCACCGGCCCCAGCCGCCGTCACCGAGAGCCGACGGCCTGCCCTGGACGGCCAGTGACGCGCTGGTGGCCGTCGGGGCGGCGGCCCTGGACCTCCTCGGCTACACGGTCGGAGGTCTGCAGGAAGGCCAGCCGATCGCCCTGACCGCCCTGGTCCTGCTCGTACTGGCGGCCATGCCGCTGCTCACCAGGCGCCGCTACCCGCTGGCGTCACTGGCGGGTGTGCTGGTCCTCGGCCTGGCACTGAACCTGAGCGGGCCGGTGCCGCAGCACTTCAACAGCACGCTGTGCGTCGCGCTGTTCGCCGTGGCCCGCTCCCGCGGCATCGCGATGGCGGCGCCGGCCGCCCTGCTGGCGGCCGCCGTGCCACTCCTGGGGCAGGGGCATCCGCTGCCTCCTCCGGCTGGGGAAGTGGCGGTCAACGTGCTCGCCGCGGCGCTGGTCACCGTCGCGGCCGAGGTGCTGAAGCGTTGGCAGCACGAGGTGGAGGTCAGGCGCAGGCTGCTGGCCGACCGCGCAGTGGCGCAGGAACGGCGCCGCATCGCACGGGAGTTGCACGACATCGTGGCCCACCACATCACCACCATGCAGCTGATGGCCGGCGGCGCCAGAGCGAACCTCGGGGGTGACACCCAGGTGGTGCGCGACGCCCTGGTCACGCTGGAGGGCTCCGGGCGGATGGCGCTGCGCGAGATGCGCCAGCTCCTCGACGTGCTCCGGGCCGGCGACGCGCGGGAGGAGGCGGACGGGGCGCCGGCCGCGCCGCAGCCCGGCGTCGAGAACCTCGAAGGGCTCGTCGAGGAGTCCCGCAGAGCCGGTGTGCCCACGGAGTTCACCGTCCTGGGGCAAGAGCGTCCACTGCCGCCGAGCACCGGCCTGGCGGTGTTCCGGATCGTCCAGGAGTCCCTCACCAACACTCGCAAGCATGCCGGCCGGGCCCAGGCGCGGGTCCAGCTGACCTACCACCCCGACCAGGTCACCGTCGAGGTGTGCGACAACGGGGCCGCCGCACCGGCCGACACCCTGGTGGGAGCCCTGACGGGGGCGGACGGTGCGGCCGGAGCGGGGGCGGGCCGCACCGGGTACGGTCTGATCGGCATGCGCGAACGGGTCGCGCTGCAGGGCGGCAGCATGGTGGCCGGCGGCGTCGACGGTGGTGGCTTCCGGGTGATGGCCAGCCTGCCGGCGGCGCCGGACGACGGAGAGGACCGGCTCGGATGACGGGAACCCCGGAGCGGATCAGGGTGCTGATCGCGGACGACCAGCCGCTGGTGCGGCGGGGCCTGGCCCTGATCCTGACACCGGACCCGGCGTTCGAGGTGGTGGCCGAGGCGCACGACGGGCAGCAAGCGGTCGACCTCGCGCACCGGCACCGGCCGCACGTCGTGGTGATGGACATCCGGATGCCGGTTCTCGACGGGGTCCAGGCGACCGAGCGGATCGCGCGGGAACTGCCCGAATGCCGGGTCCTGGCGCTGAGCACCTTCGACATGGACGAGTACGTGGTGGCTGCCCTGCGCGCCGGCGCCTCCGGGTTCCTGCCCAAGGACGTCTCCCCGGAGGAGCTCTCGGCGGCCGTGCGCACCGTGCACACCGGGGAGGCGGCGGTGGCGCCGCGCCTGCTCACCCGGTTGATCTCCACGTACGTCACCGCACCCCGCCTGCCGCAGTCGCCATCGCCGGCGACGGTGTCCGACCTCGGTGAAATGACGCCCCGTGAGATCGAGGTGTGGCACCTGATGGCCACCGGCCGCGACAACGCCGAGATCGCGTCGGCGATGGGCATCAGCGTCTCCACGGTCAAGAACTACATCACCAGCATCTTCGCCAAGCTGAGTGTGCGCGACCGTGCCCAGGCGGTGATCGCGGCTTACGAGTCGGGCTTGGTGGAGCCCCGGAGCACGAACCCGGCGGGCTGAAGCGCAGCAGTACTTCGCGGACGGCCCCGCGGCTCCCGACAGCGGAAGCTGCGGGGCCGTCCGCCCGGTGTCCCGCCAACCCGGACACGCCGGGTGTGGGTTCAGCGGCAGAGGGCTGCGTCCAGGGCGTCCGCCATGTGCTGCGCCCCTGCGTCGCCGGGGATGGTGGTGACCGTGATGCTGGCGGCGCGGCCGTCGTCGGTGACCCCGCCGCGGGAGCGGTAGCCCGGAATGGTCCCGCCGTGGCCCCAGAGGAGGCCGCCGCAGGAGAGCGGCTTGCTCTGCAGGCCCAGCCCGTAGCGGATCCCCGGGCCCAGGAGCTCGGCGGGGACGGTGGTGCGCATCTCGGCGAGCTGCGCCGCGGGCAGGAGCCGGCCGCCGAGGAGCGCGGTGAAGAACGAGTTGAGGTCGCTGTTGGTGGAGACGACCGCCCCCGCCGCCCAGGCCATCGAGGGGTCCATCACGCTGAAGTCGTGGAGTGAGCCGTCGGCGCCCTGCTGGTAGCCCTCGGGGTGGGCCTCGTGGATGGTCATGTCCCCCGGGGCGGGGAAGTAGGTGTGGCGCAGGCCGATGCGGTCGATGACGCGCTTGGTGATCTCCTCGCCGACGGGCCGACCGCTGACCTTCTGGATCAGGAGTCCGGCGACGAGGTAGTTGGTGTTGCTGTACTCCCAGCGCGCGCCCGGGGCGAAGCGCGCCTTCTGGGCGAGGGCGCCGTCGAGGAGCTCGCGGGGCTCGAAGTAGCGGTGCTGGATCGTGCTGAAGTCCGAGAGCGCGGGGGTGTCCACGTACTCGGGCAGGCCGCTGGTGTGCTGGAGCAGTTGACGGACGGTGATGTTCCGTCCGTCGATGCCGTCGCCGCGCAGCAGGCCCGGCAGGTAGGTCTCGACGGGGGAGTCGAGGCCCACCTTTCCTTCGGCGACGAGTTGGAGCACCACGACGGCGGTGAAGGTCTTGGTGTTGCTGCCGATCCGTACCTGCCCGTCCACGGGGACTTTGGCCCCGGTGGCGAGGTCGCCGACGCCGGCGGTGTAGTTGCGGGTGTGGCCGTCGCGGCCCTTGACGGTGGCCAGCGCGGCGGGCAGGCCGTCGTCCTTCACCAGCGCGTTCAGGCTGGCCTGGACGCTGTCCGGCCTGCCGCCCGCGAACGCCGCGGTCGGTGCCAGCGCCGATGCCGCCACGACTCCGGCGGCCACGGAGGCCACCGCTACCGCCAACCCGCGCCGGCCATGGCGGTGTCGGTGGGCCCGGTTGTGCTGTACGTGCTCGTTCACGGAGGAACTCCTCTGCTGCAGGGGGGATTGGTAGGGCGCGCGGGTTCTGCGCACAGGTGTGCGCAGAACCCGCTGGTCGTACCGGTGGGGGTGCTCAGGCCCGATCGGGGAGGGTCAGCGGCACAGGGCGGAGCCCACCGCGGCCTCCAGGTGCTGCCCGGCCGCACCGCTCGGGAGCATGGTCACCGCGATGCTGGTGGCGCGGCCGTCATCGGTGGCGCCCCCGGCGGTTTCGTAGCCCGGAATGGCCCCGCCGTGGCCCCAGTACAGGCCACCGCACGGCAGTGGCCGGCTCACCAGGCCCAGCCCGTAGCGGACCCCCGGGCCCATGAGCTCGGCGGGGACGGTGGTGCGCATCTGGGCGAGCTGGGCCGCCGGGAGGAGGCGACCGCCGAGCAGCGCCGTGAAGAAGCGGATGAGGTCGCTGTTGGTGGAGACGACGCCGCCCGCCGCCCAGCCCCAGGACGGATCCAGCTCGGTGTAGTCGTGGAGTGAGCCGTCGGCGTCCCGGTGGTAGCCCTCGGGGTGGGCCTCGTGGATGGTCATGTCCCCCGGGGCGGGGAAGTAGGTGTGGCGCAGGCCGATGCGGTCGACGATGCGCTGGTTGACCTCCTCGCCGAGCGGTCGCCCGGTGACCTTCTGGATGATCAGGCCCGCCAGCAGGTAGTTGGTGTTGCTGTACTCCCAGCGCGCGCCCGGGGCGAAGTGAGCCTTCTGAGAGAGGGCCGCGTCGAGAAGTTCACGCGGTTCGTAGTACCGCTTCGGACTGGCGAGGATCAAGTTCGTGTCCACGTACTCGGGCAGGCCGCTGGTGTGCTGGAGCAGTTGACGGACGGTGATGTTCCGTCCGTCGATGCCGTCGCCGCGCAGCAGGCCCGGCAGGTAGGTCTCGACGGGGGAGTCGAGGCCCACCTTTCCTTCGGCGACGAGTTGGAGCACCACGACGGCGGTGAAGGTCTTGGTGTTGCTGCCGATCCGTACCTGCCCGTCCACGGGGACTTTGGCCCCGGTGGCGAGGTCGCCGACGCCGGCGGTGTAGTTGCGGGTGTGGCCGTCGCGGCCCTTGACGGTGGCCAGCGCGGCGGGCAGGCCGTCGTCCTTCACCAGCGCGTTCAGGCTGGCCTGGACGCTGTCCGGCCTGCCGCCCGCGAACGCCGCGGTCGGTGCCAGCGCCCCGACCGTGACGGCCACGGCGGCCACGGCGCTCCCGACTGCCGCCGCCCGGTGGCGGCCACCCCGGCGGGAGAGCGAGAAGCGGCTGTGCGGTGCGTGCTCGTACACGAAAGGACCCCTCCGATGAATGGCGCCGGGGGTTCCCGGCCTCGATCAAGAGGACCATTCGGGGACGGGGGAGTTCGTCCGTACTCAGGGCGAAACCGCGCCTGGGAGCAGACTCCGGGAGCGGGCCCCGGCCAGGACCGTACTCCTAGCCGCCGGTGCCGATCGGCCGGCTGTTTGGCACAGCACCTTTGCTGCTCGGTCGGGATCAGGACGATCAACGGTGCGGCCTCGTGGCCCAGGATGTGCAGCGACGCGCGGACACCGTCGGCAGTTGTGGCTCCGGTCCGGGAATCCGGACGCCAGTTGCAGCGCATGCCCTCCGGCCCGTGGGACGATGACGGTATGAACCGACTCGCGAACGCGACGTCGCCGTACCTCCTCCAGCACGCTTCCAATCCGGTGGATTGGTGGCCATGGGGAGAGGAGGCGATCAATGAAGCCAAGCGGCGGGACGTGCCCATTCTCTTGAGTGTGGGCTATGCGTCCTGCCACTTATGCTTCTAATAATTCACTGGTGCCATGTGATGGCGCACGAGAGTTTCGAGGACGCCGGGCTCGCCGGGTACCTGAACGAGCGGTTCGTCGCGGTCAAGGTGGACCGGGAGGAGCGGCCGGACGTCGACGCGGTGTACATGGAGGCCGTGCAGGCGGCGACCGGGCAGGGTGGTTGGCCGATGACGGTGTTCCTCACGCCCGACAAGGAGCCCTTCTACTTCGGGACGTACTTCCCGCCCAGCCCCCGGCACGGGATGCCGTCCTTCCGGCAGGTGCTGGAAGGCGTCGACGCGGCCTGGCGGGAGCGGCGGCAGGAGGTCGGTGAGGTCGCCGCGCGGATCAGGGCCGACCTGGCCGAGCGGGCCGCCGTCTACTCGGCCGGCTCCCACCACCCGCCCGCCGACGCCGACCTGCACCAGGCGCTGGTCGCGCTCAGCCGGGACTTCGACCAGGCCCGCGGCGGCTTCGGCGGGGCGCCCAAGTTCCCGCCGGCCATGGTGATCGAGTTCCTGCTGCGCCACCACGCCCGGACCGGCTCCGAGGCGGCGCTGGAGATGGCCGTCCGCACCGGTGAGGCGATGGCCCGCGGCGGCATCCACGACCAGCTCGGCGGCGGCTTCGCCCGCTACGCGGTGGACGCCGGCTGGGTGGTGCCGCACTTCGAGAAGATGCTGTACGACAACGCCCTGCTGCTGCGCGCCTACCTGCACCTGTGGCGGGCCACCGGGACCGGGCTGTGGCGGCGGGTCGCGCTGTCCACGGCCGACTTCCTGCTGCGAGAACTCCGCACGCCCGAAGGCGCGTTCGCCTCCGCACTGGACGCCGACAGCCTCGACGAGGAGACCGGGGCGATGGCCGAGGGCGCCTACTACGCCTGGGAGCCGGGCCAGTTGGTCGACCTGCTCGGCCCCGCCGACGCGGCCACCGCCGCCCGGCTGTTCGCGGTGACCGCGGACGGGACCTTCGAGCACGGAACCTCCGTACTCCAACTCCTCTCCGAACCCGAGGACTTCGCCGAGTACGAGGAGATCCGGCGGCGGATGTCCGAGGCGCGGGCCGCCCGGCCGGCACCCGCCCGGGACGACAAGGTGGTCGCCGCCTGGAACGGCCTCGCCATCGCCGCCCTCGCCGAGACCGGCGCCCTGCTGGAGCGCCCCGACCTCGTCGAGGCCGCCGAACGCGCCGCCGACCTGCTGCTCGCCGTCCACCTCACCGCCGACGGGCGGCTGCTGCGCACCTCCCGGGACGGCCGGCCCGGCAACAACGCCGGTGTCCTGGAGGACTACGCGGACACCGCGGAGGGCTTCCTCGCGCTGTACGCCGTCACCGGCGAGGCCGAGTGGCTCCAGCTGGCCGGCGGCCTGCTCGACACCGTGCTCAAGCACTTCACCGACGAGACCTCCGGCGCCCTGTACGACACCGCCGACGACGCCGAGGAACTCATCCGCCGCCCCCAGGACCCGACCGACAACGCCACCCCCTCCGGCTGGACCGCCGCCGCCGGAGCCCTCCTCGGCTACGCCGCGTACACCGGCTCCGACCGGCACCGCACCGCCGCCGAACGCGCCCTCGGCATCGTCGGCGCACTGGCCGGGCGGGCCCCGCGGTTCATCGGCTGGGGCCTGGCCGTCGCCGAGGCCCTGCTGGACGGGCCGCGCGAGATCGCCGTCGTCGGCCCGGCCGGCCACCCGGCCACCGCCGCACTGCGCCGGGCCGCCCTGCTCGGGACGGCGCCCGGTGCGGTCGTCGCGGTCGGCGAGCCGGGGGAGGCCGTGGCCGAGGTGCCGCTGCTGGCCGACCGGCCGCTGGTCGACGGGGCGCCCGCGGCCTATGTCTGCCGGCACTTCGCCTGCGAGACGCCCACCACCGACCCGGCGGTGCTCGGCGAGCGGCTCGGGGCCGTGCTCGAACAGTCCGGCTCGTAGCTCTGGCTCGTGGTTCCTGCTCATAGCTCCCGCTCGAATAATCGTTGGCGGGCGGCCGTCGAGCGGGGCGAGGATGGGTCATGACCTGGACCTTCAGCGCCTCGCTCGACGACTTCCGGGCCCACACGGGCGCCTTCCTGGCCGCCCGCCCGGCGGAGAACACCGTCCTGCTCACCCTCACCCACCGGCTCGCCGAGGCCGGGCTCGACGTGTTCGGGGAACGGCCGCCGGTCTTCGGCTGGTGGCAGGCCGGGCCGGGCGACCCGGTCCAGGGCGCCTTCCTGCGGACCCCGCCGTACGCCCACCGGCTCTCCTGCATGTCGGAGTCCCTGGCCGCCGAACTGGCGCGCGAACTGGCCGGTGCGGGGGGCGAGTTCGGCGAGGTGGTCGGGGTCGGCGGCGAAGCCGGCGCGGTCCGCGCCTTCGCCGGTGCCTGGACGGCCGCCACCGGCGCAGTCCGGTCCGGCGGCGTCGAGGAACGGCTCTACCGGCTCGGCGAGTTGACCGACCCGCCGCGCCCGCCCGCCGGCCGCCACCGGCTCGCCGAACCGGCCGACCGGGAACTGCTGATCCGCTGGCACCAGGAGTTCACGCTCGAGGCGAGGGTCCCGACGAGCGCCAACGTGGCCCGGACGGTGGACGACCGGATCGCGGTCGGCGGCCTCCACCTCTGGGAGGAAGGAGGCCACCCCGTCGCCATGGCCGGCGCCAGCCCCGTGCTCGCCGGAATGTCCCGCATCGGCCCGGTCTACACTCCGCGCGACCACCGCGGCCGCGGCTACGCCAGCGCCGCCACCGCCGCCGCGTCCGCCCACGCGCTCGCCCAGGGTGCGGTGGAGGTGCTGCTCTACACCGACCTCGCCAACTCGACCAGCAACTCCATCTACCAGCAGATCGGCTACCGGCCGGTGGAGGACTGCCTGGTGCTGGACTTCCGCGCGCCGTAGCGGAGTTACGCGTCCCTGGTGAGATGGACGCCGGCGACCCCGACCACCTTCGTTTCGAAGGGGTCGTGGGCCGCAGTCGCAGTCGCAGTCGCAGATGCGGTCGGCGGTGGCAGGCGGTCGGCGTTCTGGTAGTCGTGCGCGCAGGTGATCAGGTGGCCCCCGGCCGTCTTCATGTCCGTGGCGAGCCCGTCCAGCAGCGTCTTCCAGGCGCCGCTGCACCCTGTCAGCGCCGGGCCGCTCTGCCACCCGGTCAGGCTCCCGGCGGCCTTGCCGCTCGGCTCCGCGAGCTTCGCCGTCTCCTCGGGGACCTTCCCGGCGACCGTCAGCGCGTTGTTCCCGGCGGCCGTCAACTCGCCCGGCCTGACCGTGAATCCCGGATCCTGTCCCACTGATTCCCCCCCTACGTCCGTGTCGGCTGCGGAGGTTATGGTAGCCGTGAGTGTCGGGGGAGACACTGGCCGCACAGGGGGACTGGGATGGACATCGCGAGCCTGAGGAACGCCACACTGGCAGACCTCTACACGGCGGCAGGGGCGTACGACACGCTGTGCAAGGCCATGGCACAACACGTCACGGACTGGAAGAGCGGGACCGCCGACCGGGCCCACGGCTCCCAGTGGTCGGGGCCGGCGGCCGACGCCGCGATGCCGGTGCTCGACGGTTTCACCGGCAAGATGCGTGCGGCGGTGACGGAGCTCGGCCTGATCGGCAAGGAGATTCGTGACTGTGCCGACGCCATGACGCTGGCTCAAAGCAGGCTCACCGCGGCACTGTCGGACGCGCAGGCGAAGGGCTTCACGGTCAGCGACACCGGCGCGGTGAGCTGGCCCGCGTCGACCAACCCGTACCAGGCCCCGGATTGGGAAGCCAAGCAGAGGACGGCCGCCGACGGGATCAGCAAGCAGATCGCCAAGGCGCTGGCCGACGCGGCGGAGGCCGACGACGCCCTGACCGCCGGGCTCAACAGGTTCGCCGGCCATGCCAAGGACAAGTCGGGCCTGGACGAGAAGACGGCCGGCGCCGATGCGTACATGGAACAGTTCGGCGATGTGTCCAACCCGGAGTGGCGGCGGAACATGCCTCTCAAGGGCGCGCCCCCCACCGAGGTCGACTTCTGGTGGAAGGGGCTCGGCCCACAGGGCCAGCAGTGGTTCCTCAGCCACCACCCGGAGGTGCTCGGCAACCTCGACGGCATTCCCGCGGAGATCCGGGACAGGGTGAACCGCGACCAACTGGAGAACCTGATGAGAGACATCAGGGACAAGAAGCCAGAGGCGCTGAACTCCAGCGACAAGCACCTTCTCGCGCTCTACGGGCCCATCGACAAGCGCCTCTCAGAGCACACAGGGGAGGAGCCGCCGATCTACTTGCTCGGTCTCGGAAGCGAGGGCCAAGGGCGGGCGATCCTCTCTTACGGGAACCCCGACACCGCCACCGACATCTCCGCCTACGTTCCGGGGATCACCACCACCATGGCGAGCCTCGGGCCCGGCGAGAACGACGGGACCAACGAGGCGGAGAACGGTCTGAACCTCTACCGCGCCGCGAGCAGCAAGGCTCCGGCCGGCCACTCCGTCGCCTCGGTCGTCTGGCTCGGCTACGACTCGCCGGGGATGGACCTCGGCGCCGCGTCGACGAAGGCGGGCAAGGACGGAGCCCCGGCGTACGCGAACTTCCTTAGCGGGGTGCGGGCGAGCCACGAAGGCACTCAGCCTCCGCACGTCACCGCGGTCGGACACAGTTACGGGTCGTACCTGGTCGGTCAGGCGACCAAACTCGCCACCCAGCCGGGGTCGCACTACGTGCCGCCGGACGACGTGGTCTTCATCGGCAGCCCGGGAGTCGGCGTGGACAAGGCCGCTGACCTCAAGATGCCCGCTGGTCACGTCTGGGTCGGTGCCGCTGACAACGACGTCGTGACGCACGCCCCGTCGAAGTTCAGCCTCGACCCCGACGAGCGCTGGTACGGCAGGGATCCGTCCAGCAAGCACTTCGGCGCGAACCGCTTCACCGTCGACGACTGGAGCCGTGGCAACCCCATCGACGCGCACACCAAGTACCTGAACGGGCGCGGTGGGCCCTCGCTGGACAACATCGCGGCCGTCGTCACGGGCAGCGGGGGCGTCAAACTGCAGGGTCAACGCGGGTGAAGCGGTCGCGACGCATGCTGGGCTGTTCCGTGGCGGCGGTGGTCGTCCTGGCCACCGGGGTGGGGCTGTTCTACAACGGGTATGGGCCGATGGCGCTGATGGACCGGGGTGCAAGCCTGCTGAGCCCGAGTGAGGCGAAGGCGCAACTCGACGAGACGTTGCGGGTGGCCATGGCGGCGATCACCCCGCCGCTGGCCTACTCCGGCGGTTCCTACATCGTGAACCGGCGTCAGGAGCACGCCGACGGCGAGCCGAACCTGCGCTCCGATGTCAGAGAAGTGGTGTCGGTCCGGACGAAGGTGGCGCCCTCGAAGGTTCCGGTGCTGCTGGACCGGATGGCGCAGCTCCGGGGCGGGGATTGCCGGCGGTCCGACACCACCACGGGCAGTCAGACGACGCACTACACCCGGCTTCACTGCTCCGGGCGCGGGGAGATCCTTTTGACGATCTCGGTGGCCACCGTTACGGCCGACTCGACCGTGACGGTGGCGCTGAGCGCGGATGCCTTCGGGGTGCGCTACCAGCCCGAGAAGGACTACGGCACCCCTCCGATCGGCGAGCGACCGACCGGCCACGAGCCCGCGCCCGACGTCGACGACCCGTACTGGTCGCACTGACCGCCTCCGCTCACTCCCAGTCCCAGCGGATCCCCAGGATGCACGGGCGGACGGCGGTGGCCACCAGGTGGACGCAGTGGTGGCCGTCGAGGGTGAGTTCTTCCGTCTCGTAGGGGGTTTCGCCGGGGGAGCGGAGGGCGATGCGGTGGCAGCGGACGGGGAGGGCGGTGGGGTGGAAGGTGATCTGGAGGACGTACTGGCCGGCGCCGGAGTTGAAGCCGCGGATGTATTCGCAGGTGGGCGCGGGGGAGGGCGCGTCGTCGAAGCCGTAGCCGAGGAGGTGGGTGTCGCCGGCGCGGAGGCGGCGGTCGAGGAGGAGTTCGGCGGCGATCAGGTGGTGGGTCTGGTCGCGGCGGATGCGGCCGGGGCGGCAGTTCTCCTCGGCGCGGACGCCGACGAGGGTGGTGTCGCTGCCGGGGTCGCCCTGGTGGAGGGCGAGGTAGCGGTCGATGCCGTCGCGGTGGGCGCGCAGGGCGTGCTGGGAGTCGCGGCGGGTGAGTTGGCGGTCGGGGCCGATGCGGATGCGTTCGATGTGGGTGATGGTGTGGAGGCCGGTGTCGCGGGGGCCGGCGAGGGTGGCGAGGAGGTCGTCGACGGCGGTGGGCGGGGAGATCAGGTCGCGGTAGGGGCGTACGGGTGGTCCGGCGGCGGTGGCGGCGCGGCGGGGGCCGAGGAGCCGGGTGAGGGAGTGTTCGGGCAGGTCGAGGACGTCTTCGAGAGCGGCGACGGCGCGCAGTGATTCGGGGCGTTCGGGGCGGCGGCGGCCCTGCTGCCAGTAACTGAGGCTGGTGAGGCCGACGTTGACGCCGCGCAGGGCGAGGTGGCGGCGGATGCGGTGGAGCGCGAGGCCGCGGGTGGTGATGGCGGTGCGCAGGGCGTGGTGGAAGGGGCCGGTGCGCAGGGCGGCGGCGAGGTCGGCTGGGTCGCTCCGGTGGATGGCGGCCTCCTGGCGGGTGCGTACCGGTTTTGACCGTGAATATTCACATCCGGACGGCGGTTTGTCACCGGTCCGGGCAGCTCGCGCGGTGGTTCCCGGGGTGCCGTTCACATCCGCGCGGGCCCGTTCACACCGTGACCGGGCTCCTTCCGGGGGCGTTGACCGGCCTTCGTCTGCGGCGCGATGCTCGGGGCGCGATCCGGACCGCGCCCCCACACAGCACCTCGCTCCACTCGCAAGGAGGCATTCCCCCATGCCAGTTCCACGGATACGGCTGCGTCGCGCGGTCGCCCTGCTGGCCCTCGGCGTCCTCGGTCCGGCGCTGACCGCTGCGGTGGCCACCCCGGCGGTCGCCGCCCCCGCGAACGTCCACGGGCGACTCGCCCAGGTCCGCCAGGCGGCCGCGCCCGGCAGCACGGCCGACCTGGCCGGCACGTACAAGAAGCTCAACATCACCATGCAGCAGCAACAGCAGACCAACTGGTGCTGGGCGGCGAGCGGGAACACCATCGCCTCCTGGTTCGGCTACAACTACAGCCAGAACCAGTTCTGCAACGCCGCGTTCGGCCGCTCGATCGACTCCAACTGCCCCAACAGCCAGGCCTCGCTGGCGGATGTGCAGAACGGGCTGGACTGGGTCGGCATCAATCCGGGTTCGTACGTCACCGGTTACCTGCGCTACAGCACCGTGCAGTCGGAGGTGGACGCCAACCGGCCGGTCGAGACGCGCATCCAGTGGAGTTCGGGCGGCGGTCACATGCACGTCGTGTACGGCTACGACACCGGCAACAACTGGGTCTACTGGGGCGACCCGTGGCCGTCCAACTACCGCTACAACTGGGCGGATTACTGGTACTACGTGAACAACGACACGTTCTCGTGGACCCACTCCCTGTACCGGATCGGCGCGTGAGGACGACCATGACCGAGCTCAGCAAGGCCCGTCGGGCCGCCGTCACCGCGCTGTTCGCCGCCGGCCTCGCGCTGGCGCTCGCCCCGGCCGCGCACGCCGAAGCCCCGGGCTCGGGCGCCCCGGCCCAGGGCGCCCCCGCACCGGTGCCCGCCGCCGACCTGGCCCGGGCCCGCAGCGCCGTCCAGGACCCGTCGGTGCTCGACAAGGTGGGTCACTTCTTCGCCCGCAAGGGCGTCCCGCCGACCCAGCAGCTGACCATCGGCGCCGCCGAGGAGGCGAAGGCGGCCGGCGACGCGGCGCCCCGGCTGGCCGGGGACACCGTGCCGGTCTACACCCTGGACGCCGGCTTCGTGGCCGGCACCCCGGGCGCCCCGGTGGCGAAGGCGGAGTTCACGGCCAGCAAGGTGGTCGCGGCGGACGGGCAGACCGCCTCGGTCTGGACCGTCCGCCAGGGCGATGCCTGGCGGGTCGTCAACATCGCCTCCGGCGGCGACGAGAGCGACTACGCGGCGAAGGCGGCCGACAGCGGCGGCGGTACGGCCTTCCGGGAGCCGCAGGTCAACGCCTGGTACGTGCTGCGCGACGACCGGGTGCTGCCGCTGGACGACGAGGCCAGGCGCTCGGTGGGCGCGGGCGGGGTGTCGCTGGCCGCGTACCAGCAGCTGGTGCACCAGCGGTACGGGGACAAGCTGCCCGGCTCGGCGTACGACCGGGAGGGCAAGGGCGGCGGGTACTCGCTGGACGCCGCGGCGGACACGGCGGCGGCGGGTGGCGACTCGGCGGTCCCGGCCGTGACGGCGGCCGCGGCGCTGGGCGCCACCGCGCTGGTGGGTGCCGGCGCGGTGCTGCGGCGGAGGCGGAGCACCCGTTGACGCGGACCACCCGTTGACGCGCAGCACCGGCTGAGGGCGGGGGTCACCCGCTGACGGTGGGAATCAACCGCTGACGCGCAGCACCGGCTGAGGGCGGGGGTCACCCGCTGACGGTGGGAATCAACCGCTGACCCCGGACGGGGCCCGGCTCGTCGAGCCGGGCCCCGTCGACGCGTCCGCCGCTCACACTCCGGCGAAGCCGCTCTCCAGCAGCGCGTGGGTGTGGTCGACCAGTTCCGCGATGTCCTCCCGCCCGTTGCCCGCCGCCCAGCGCAGCACCGCCTCGGTGGTGGCCGCGCCGAGGGCGGCGGCGTGACCCGCATGTCGTAGGTCGGCTCCTCGACGCCGGCCCGCCGGGTCAGCACGGTGAGGAAGAGGCCCTGGGGGCTGCTGCCGCCGAGGGAGAGCCCGGCGCGCAGCGCGGGGTCCCGGGCCGCTCCGCCGCGGCGCCGGTGGGCGTGGGCCGTCGTCGGTCTCCCGAAAGGCGGCGACTGTCAATGTGAAAACAGGGTGGTCATCCAATCACTCTGTGTAATGTGTCCTGGAAGTGCCGCTTCCGCACAAGGAATTGACGCAACGTTGATCTGTCGTTCGCCGCCCCGGGGCGGTGCCGGGTGACTGTCGGTAGATACCATGTGGCAATCGGTCAGTGCTGGCCGGACGCGTGCCGAGAGCGGAGAAGGGGTGGAGCGGCAGGAGCCGACCACGAGCCCGGCGCCGGGAAAGGCGGGAAAGGGGAGCCGAAGTGGCCGACAGTGACGACAGCCGGGCGAGTGCCCGGACGTGGGGCGCGGTCGTGGTGGTGGGTGCCGCGCTGGCCGTGGTCGCGGCCTATCTGATCAAGGGCCCGCCGCTGGTCCTCGTGGTCGCCGGGGCCGAGACGCTGCTGCTGATGGGGTACGTCGGCCGGCGCTGGCGGGCGATGCACCGGCAGGCCTCCCCGGCCGGTCACCGGCCCCGGCGCGGCATCCCGGACGCCGCCCACTGCGAGCGCTGCCGCCGGGTGTGCGAGGCGCTGGACGCCCGGCAGGCACGGGGGCGGATGGTGTCGGCCGCCTGGGCGGTGCGCCCGGAGGTCGAGTCGGAGCTGCCGGACCCGCTGGAGTCGGCGGAGGCGGTGCATCCGCACTCCCCGGGTTCCCCGAGCTCCCCGCAGTCCCCGGGTTCCCCGCAGCCGCCGAAGTCGGTGCCGGACGGTGCCGAGCACCCGTCGTACCCGCGGCGCCCGCAGGGTCGGGCCGGGTACGAGCGGCCCTGGACGGCCGAACGGGCGGCCACCCGGTCCGCGGACCGGACGACCGCCCGTCGGGGGGCGCCGGGTTCAGCCGGCCACGCTGTACGCCACCAGTGAGACGCCGACGTACTGCACGATGAAGGCGCCGAGGGTGAAGGCGTGGAACACCTCGTGGAAGCCGAACCAGCGCGGTGAGGGGTTGGGCCGCTTGAGCCCGTACACCACGCCGCCGATGCTGTAGAGCACCCCGCCGACGATCATCAGCACCAGCACGGCGACCCCGCCGGCGCGCAGGAAGTCCGGCAGGAAGAAGGCGGCGGCCCAGCCCAGCGCGATGTACACGGGGGTGTACAGCCAGCGCGGCGCGCCGACCCAGAACACCCGGAAGGCTATCCCGGCGAGCGCCCCGCCCCAGGCGACCCAGAGCAGCATCTGCTGGTCGGCGCCCTTGAGCAGCAGCATGGTGAACGGGGTGTAGGTGCCCGCGATGATCAGGAAGATGTTCGCGTGGTCCAGCCGCCGGAGCACGGCGTCCCCGCGCGGGCCCCAGTCGAAGCGGTGGTACACCGCGCTGACCCCGAAGAGCAGCCAGGCGCTGATCGAGTAGATCGCGCAGGCGATCTTGGCCGGTGTGGAGCCGGCCAGGCAGATCAGCACGATCCCGGCGGCGACGGTGGCGGGGAACATCCCGGCGTGCAGCCAGCCGCGCCACTTCGGCTTGCCCTCCCGGCCCTCGGCCGGATCCTCCCCAGTGCTCTCCGCGAGCGCAGCAGCAGTCATGCGCAGCATGTTACCCGCTACCTACGGAACCGTAGGTTACTGATGCGTAATGAAGTGGCGCTCGTCACTCTTGGACGTTTTGGAGCAATCGGAGTGTGGCGCCGCGCACTCCGTCCCGGAGGTTCGCGGCCGACTACTGGCCGGTAGTCATACTTACTGTAGTAAAAGATGCGTCAATTTCGCCGGAGTGCCGCGTTGAGGCCCAGGACCCGGAGCTACGCTGCAAGCACCCTCAGACCCCCGCAACGCCGTCTCCTCGCCGAGAAGGCGTGAAACGGAGCGATCGTGTCGTACGAGATCTCTGCTCTCAGCGCATCCGCGCCCACCCGCCACAAGCAGCTGCTCGCTTGGGTGAGCGAGATCGCCGAGCTCACCCAGCCGGACCGCATCGAGTGGTGCGACGGTTCCGACGAGGAGTACCAGCGCCTCGCGGACCTGCTGGTGGCGCAGGGCACCTTCAAGAAGCTGAACGAGGAGAAGCGCCCCAACTCCTACTACGCCGCCTCGGACCCTTCGGACGTGGCGCGCGTGGAGGACCGCACCTTCATCTGCTCCGAGCAGGAGAAGGACGCCGGACCGACCAACCACTGGAAGGCCCCCGCCGAGATGCGGGCCGTCTTCCAGGGCGAGCAGGGCCTGTTCCGCGGCGCGATGAAGGGCCGCACGATGTACGTCGTGCCCTTCTCGATGGGCCCGGTCGGCTCCCCGCTGGCCGCGTACGGCGTCGAGATCACCGACTCCGCCTACGTCGCGGTGTCGATGCGCGTGATGACCCGCATGGGCCAGGCCGTGCTCGACCAGCTCGGCGAGGACGGGGACTTCGTCAAGGCCGTCCACACCGTCGGCGCCCCGCTGGCCGCGGGTGAGGCGGACGTCCCGTGGCCGTGCAACAGCACCAAGTACATCTCGCACTTCCCGGAGACCAAGGAGATCTGGTCCTTCGGCTCCGGCTACGGCGGCAACGCCCTGCTCGGCAAGAAGTGCTACGCGCTGCGCATCGCCTCGACCATGGCCCGCGACGAGGGCTGGCTGGCCGAGCACATGCTGATCCTGAAGCTCACCCCGCCGTCCGGCGAGGTCAAGTACGTCGCGGCGGCCTTCCCGTCGGCCTGCGGCAAGACCAACCTGGCCATGCTCCAGCCGACCATCCCGGGCTGGAAGGTCGAGACCATCGGCGACGACATCGCCTGGATGCGGTTCAACAAGGAGGACGGCCGCCTCTACGCGATCAACCCCGAGGCGGGCTTCTTCGGTGTCGCCCCCGGCACCGGCGTGGACACCAACGCCAACGCCATCGACACCCTCTGGGGCAACACCGTCTTCACCAACGTCGCCCTCACCGACGACGGCGACGTGTGGTGGGAGGGCCTCACCGAGGAGCCCCCGGCGCACCTCATCGACTGGCGCGGCAACGACTGGACCCCCGAGTCCGGCACCCCGGCCGCCCACCCGAACGCCCGCTTCGCCGTCCCGGCCGCGCAGTGCCCGACCATCGCCCCGGAGTGGGAGGACCAGGCGGGCGTGCCGATCTCGGCGATCCTGTTCGGCGGTCGCCGGGCCACTGCCGTCCCGCTGGTGACCGAGTCCTTCGACTGGCAGCACGGCGTCTTCCTGGGGGCCAACATCGCCTCCGAGAAGACCGCCGCCGCCGAGGGCACCGTCGGCGAGCTGCGCCGCGACCCGTTCGCGATGCTGCCGTTCTGCGGCTACAACATGGGCGACTACTTCGCCCACTGGCTGAAGGTCGGCGCCCAGGCGGACGCCGCCAAGCTGCCGAAGATCTACTACGTCAACTGGTTCCGCAAGAACGCCGAGGGCAAGTTCGTCTGGCCCGGCTACGGCGAGAACAGCCGCGTGCTCAAGTGGATCGTCGAGCGCCTGGAGGGTACCGCCGAGGGCGTCGAGACCCCGATCGGCGTGCTGCCGAAGGTCGACGGCTTCGACCTGGGTGACCTGAAGCTGTCCGAGGAGGACCTCGACCTGCTCTTCACCGTGGACGCCGACATCTGGCGCCAGGAGGCCGCGCTGGTGCCGGCCCACCTGGAGCTGTTCGGCGACCACACCCCGAAGGAGCTGTGGGACGAGTACCGGAGCCTGGTCGCGCGCCTCGGCTGAGCCTGAGCCTTAGTCTCAGCCTCAGCCGAGCGAGAGGCCGGCGCGCGGCACGAACCGCGCGCCGGCCGAGCGATGGGACGGCCGGAGTTCCGCCGGGTGGTCTTTCCCCGACCAAGGAGACCACCCGGGCCGGGACTCCGGCCGTAGTGTTTTCCGCTCCACCGGGTCCTCCGGCCGGGTGCGGCCGCTACGGGTGGGCGTAGCGCCTCCGGCCCGGTCCGGCCGCTACGGCCGGGCGTAACCCCTACGGCCGGGCGTAACCCCTACGGCTGGGCGTAGCCGCTGAGGAACTCGCCGATCCTGGTCACCGCGTCGGTGATCTCCTCCGGCCGGGGCAGCGTGACCAGCCGGAAGTGGTCCGGCTCGGGCCAGTTGAAGCCGGTGCCCTGGACCAGCAGGATGCGCTCGGAGCGCAGCAGGTCCAGCACCATCTGGGCGTCGTCCTTGATCTTGTAGACCTTGGGGTCCAGCCGGGGGAAGGCGTACAGCGCGCCCTTGGGCTTGACGCAGCTCACCCCGGGGATCGCGTTGAGCAGCTCGTACGCGGCGTCGCGGGAGGCGAGCAGCCGGCCGCCGGGCAGCACCAGGTCCTTGATCGACTGCCGTCCACCGAGCGCGGCGGCCACCGCGTGCTGGGCGGGCATGTTGGCGCACAGTCGCATCGAGGCGAGCACGGTCAGGCCCTCGACGTAGCTGTGGGCGCGCTGGCGGTCGCCGGAGAGCACCATCCAGCCGGAGCGGAAGCCGGCCACCCGGTACGCCTTGGACAGTCCGTTGAAGGTGACGCAGAAGAGGTCCGGGGCCAGGGTGGCCAGTGGGACGTGCTCGGCGTCGTCGTAGAGGATCTTGTCGTAGATCTCGTCCGCGTAGACCACCAGCTGGTGCCGGCGGGCGATCTCGGCGATGCCCTCCAGCACCTCGCGCGGGTAGACCGCGCCGGTCGGGTTGTTCGGGTTGATCACCACGATGGCCCTGGTCCGGTCGGTGACCCTGGACTCGATGTCGGCGAGGTCCGGGTACCACTCGGACTGCTCGTCGCAGCGGTAGTGCACCGCGGTGCCGCCGGCCAGGGAGACCGAGGCGGTCCACAGCGGGTAGTCCGGAGCCGGGACGAGCACCTCGTCGCCGTCGTCCAGCAGCGCGGTCATGGCGAGCTGGATCAGCTCGGAGACGCCGTTGCCGAGGAAGACGTCGTCGACGGAGAGCCCGTGCAGCCCGCGCTCCTCGTAGTGCATGACCACGGCGCGGCGGGCCGAGAGCAGGCCCTTGGAGTCGCCGTACCCGTGCGCGTTCGCGAGGTTGCGCAGGATGTCCTGGAGGATCTCCGGGGGTGCCTCGAAGCCGAAGGTGGCGGGATTGCCGGTGTTGAGCTTGAGGATGCGGTGGCCCTGTTCCTCCAGCCGCATCGCCTCGTCGAGCACCGGGCCGCGGATGTCGTAGCAGACGTTGGCGAGCTTGCTGGACTGGATGACCTGCATGCCTGCCTACTTTAGGGGCTCGCCGGGGCCCCGGGCGGGGCGTTCGGGAGCACGGCTCGCGAGGTCCGGAAGGGCCCCCTTGGATCGGCAGGCGGTGGCCTCGGGCGGCCTTTCAAACCGATGGCTCGATGTCCGGAATGCTCGCGTATGCGAGGAACGCCATCCGAATCCCGAGCGGATTCCGGTGCGGAACGAGACGGACGGCACACCGACCGCCCGCTCGGGACGGGAAGATGGGGCCCGGTCCGTCGACGAGGAGGGGAGTGCCGGTGGTGGTGGTCGTGGCCGGGGCGGTGCTGGTCGGACTCCTGGTGGCTCCGCTGCTGCGTGCGCTGGTCGCCCGCTTCGCCGTGCCCGAGGGCGAACCCTGGTGCGGGGCCTGCCCGTTGTGCGGCCGCGCGGTGGGGGCCGCACTGCCGCCGACCGGGCGCTGCCCGGGCTGCCGCGGCCGGCTCGGCCCCGGGGCGGGAACGGTCGAGGCGGTCGCGGCGGTGGTCGCGGTCGCGGTGGCGTACGCGGCGGACGGGCCGCAGACGGCGGCGCTGGCCTGGGCGGGCGGGCTCGGGGTGGCCCTCGGCTTCACGGACGCCCGGGTGCGCCGACTGCCCTACCGGCTGACCGGGCCGCTGCTGGCCGGGGTGGCCGCGCTGCTGGCGGTGGCGGCGCTGGCCGAGGGGCGCCCCGGGGTGCTGCTGCGCTGCCTGCTGGTCGCGCTGACCGTCGGGGCGCTGCTCGAAGTCGCCGTCCAGATCGGCGCGTTGGGCCCGGGCGACTCACCGCTCGGGCTCGCCCTGGGCGGGCTGCTCGGCTGGTACGGCTGGCGGGTGGCGATCGGCGGGCTGGTCGCTGCGGTGGTGCTCGCCGGGCTGTGGGGCACCCTGCGGGTCGCCGCCCTGCTGGTCCGCCGCCGCCCGTGGCGCGGCCTGGAAGTCCCGGTCGGCCCCTTCCTGCTGCTGGGCGCGCTCACCGCGGTGCTGGCCCGGTAGTACGGAAGGGGCCCGCCGTACCGGAACCGGTACGGCGGGCCCCGCCGTCGGCGCGCCGGCCCCACCCTCAAGGAGCGGCGCGCCGAGGGGAGTTGCGGCTCTGCGGACAGCCCTCAGGGCATCTTGTGGACGAACGGGCCGACCGCGTTCGAGAAGGCGTTGCCGTTGTTGGCGTCCCAGTTGGTGGACCAGGTCATCGCGCCCCGGATGGTGGGCCACTTGGCCGGCGGCACGAAGCTGCCGCAGTTGTTGCCGGTGGCCAGGCAGTTGAGCGCGTTGTTCACCACCGACGGGTCGACGTAGCCGCCGCCCGCCGCCTTGCCGGAGGCGGGGACCCCGATGCCCACCTGGTCGGGCCGCAGACCGCCCTGGATGTGGGTGCAGACCTGCGAGGTGATGAAGTCGATCGTGCCCTGGTTGTAGACCTTGCCGTCGCAGCCGTTCATGCCGCCCGAGTTGTAGAACTGGGTGTTGACGACGGTCAGGATGTCCTTGGTGTTCAGCGCCAGCTGGAAGTAGGCGCCGGCGGTGCTGTACATCCCGATGGTCTCGGGGGCCATGGTCAGCACGAAGCCGGGGCCGACCTTGGCCTGCAGGGCGTGCAGCGCGTCGCCCAGCGGTCCGGCCTGGACGCCGTTCTCCAGGTCGACGTCGACGCCGTCGAAGCCGTAGTCCTTGATGATCGCGGAGGCGCTGTCGGCGAAGTTCGCCCCGGCGGTGGCGTCGCCGACGGTGATCGCGCCGTTCTGGCCGCCGATGGAGAGGACGACCTTCTTGCCGGCCGCCTGCTTGGCCTTGATGTCGGCGCGGAACTGGGCGTCGGTGTAGCCGCCGAGCGCCTTGGACAGGCCCGGGTCCAGGGTGAAGCTGATCGCTCCGGTCCGGGTCGGCACGGCGTCGGCGAAGGAGACCGCGATGATGTCGTACGCGTTCTGGACGTCGCTCAGGCGCTGCGGGGTGGAGCCGTTGTCGAAGTTCTGCCAGTAGCCGGTGAGCGCGTGCGCCGGCAGGCCGGTGGTCGGCGGGGTGGTGGCGGTCGGGGTCGCGGTCGGGGTGGCCGTGGGGGTGGCCGTGGGGGTCGGCGTCGCGGTGGGGGTCTGGGTGGGCGTCGCCGTGCCGGTCGGGGAGGCGGTGGCGGTCGGCGTCGGGGTCGGCGTCCTGCTGGGGGTGGCCGTCGGCGAGGGGGTGGCGGTGCCGCCCGGGCCGACCAGCGCGACGTCGTCGGCGAGGTAGGCGCTCTGTCCGTACCAGCCGTGCAGGTAGACCGTGACGCTGGTGGCGTTCGCCCCGGTGGTGAAGGTGCTGGAGAGCTGGTTCCAGCTGTTCTGGTTCGACCAGGCGGACGGGTCGGTGCCGCCGGTGCCGCGCGCCCCGAGGTAGACGTACGGGCCCTGCACCCAGGCGCTGAGGGTGTAGCTGGTGTTGGGCAGCACGCTGATGGTCTGGGTGCACTCGGCGGTGTCGCCCGCGCCCGGGGTGGCCTGCAGCGCACCGCTGCCGGAGTGCACCGGCGAGGACACCGCGGTCGCGGCGCCGGTGCAGGTCCAGCCGCCGAGTCCGCTCTCGAAACCGCCGTCGGTGACCAGGTTGCCGTCGGCCGCACTGGCGCCGCCGGCGAAGAGGGCGAGGCCGCCGCCCGCCAGGGCGAGGGCGGTGGCGCCGGCCGCGAGGGCCGGGAGGGGGCTGCGCCGGCGCCGGTGCGCGGGCTGGTTCGGCGTACGGGCCATGGGTGACGCTCCTGGGGAAGGAGCGGCCGCCGCGGTGGGGGGCGCGGCGGCCGCGTGTGGGGGAGGGGAGGTCCGCAGGTGACTCCTGGAGGCGGGGTGTTTCGTTCCGCCCCGGGTCAAAAGCTGGACTAGACCATTGCCGGGCGTCAAGGACGCGACAACCGGTTTACGGCTCCCTTAAGGATTCGGAGACCGTTCCGTGTCCACGACGGCCGCACCGCCCCGCGGGCCCCGCCGCACCCACCCCACGGGCCCGGACACGCCCGCCGCGACAGACTTCGTACAGGACCGTGACCAGACCGCTACCTGCGGCTTTACCGCGCGCCTGCGCGCCGGAGTAGGCTGCGCCGGGGCCGGGGACGAACCGGCCCGAACGAGTACGGAGGGGCCGGGAAACCATGGGTCTGCGCGATGTCGCCGAACGGACGCCGGGGCTGCGCACCCTGCTGGGCGGGATGTACCGGCTGTACGGTCGCCGGGTCGAGGTCCACCTCGGCCGCACCCCCCACCACATCGGCGTGATCCTCGACGGCAACCGCCGCTGGGCCAAGGCCGCCGGCGGCTCCACCGTGTACGGCCACCAGCGCGGCGCCGACAAGATCAGCGAGTTCCTCGGCTGGTGCGACGAGACCCACGTCAAGGTCGTCACCCTGTGGATGCTCTCCACCGACAACCTGGACCGCCCGGCCGACGAACTCGTCCCGCTGCTCGGCATCATCGAGGACGCCGTCACCGGCCTGGCCGCCGCCCGCCGCTGGCGGGTCAACCCGGTCGGCGCGCTGGACCTGCTTCCGCAGCACACTGCCGACGTGCTCAAGCGCGCCGCCGAGGAGACCTCCGCGATCGACGGCATCACCGTCAACGTCGCGGTCGGCTACGGCGGTCGGCACGAGATCGCCGACGCCGTCCGCTCGCTGCTCCAGGAACACGCCGGGCGCGGCACCTCGATCGAGGAACTGGCCGAGATCCTGACCGTCGAGCACATCTCCGAGCACCTCTACACCGCCAACCAGCCCGACCCGGACCTGATCATCCGCACCTCGGGCGAACAGCGGCTGTCCGGATTCCTGCTCTGGCAGAGCGCGCACAGCGAGTTCTACTTCTGCGAGGCGTACTGGCCGGCCTTCCGCAAGGTCGACTTCCTGCGCGCGCTGCGCGCCTTCGAGCAGCGGCACCGGCGGATGGGCCTCTGACCCGGCGCCCGCCTGGCCCCACCCGGGCCCTCCGGGGCCGAACCGGGTGGTGCCCCACCCGCCGGCCGGGGCGCCGCCCTGCCGGTCCCGGGCCGATCCCGGCCGCTCCCGGGCGGAGTCTGCGGGCTTCCGGGCGGAATGACCGCCGTAGGCCTGGCGTACCCGGGCGCCGCGCGAGGCCAAACGTTCACCGGCAATGATCCGTCAGTTCGCCGGGGACGCGAATGCACCGCTCCCCGCCTGGGAATACTCCAAGCAGTCCGGTCCCGAGGCCACCGGGGCAGCGGGGGCCGGCATGCCGCGGGTGACGCAGGGTCATCCGCTCTGGAGGCCTAGTGGTCAGTTCCAAGAGCCGCCGGACACCAGACCGGCGCACGTACGTTCTCGACACCAGCGTGCTCCTGGCGGACCCTCTCGCCATGACCCGCTTCGAGGAGCACGAGGTCGTCCTCCCGGTGGTGGTCGTCACCGAGTTGGAGGCCAAGCGCCACCATCCGGAGCTGGGCTACTTCGCCCGTCAGGCGCTGCGCCTGCTCGACGACTACCGCGTCCGCCACGGCCGGCTCGACGAGCCGATCCCGGTCGGCGAGCTGGGCGGGACGATCAGGGTCGAGCTCAACCACTCCGACGTGTCGATACTGCCGGCCGGCTACCGGGCCGGCGGCGGCGAGGCCGACACCCGGATCCTGGCGGTAGCCCGCAACCTGCAGGCCGAGGGCTACGACGTCACCGTCGTCTCCAAGGACCTCCCGCTGCGGATCAAGGCCAGCTCGGTGGGCCTGCTCGCCGAGGAGTACCGGGCCGAGCTCGCGATCACCTCCGGCTGGACGGGCATGTCCGAACTGCACGTCGCGGCCGAGCAGGTCGACGCGCTCTTCGCGGCCGGCCACGACGCGGCGGTGGACGTCGAGGGGGTCGAGGAACTGCCGGTGCACACCGGTCTGGTGCTCACCTCGGAGCGCGGCCGGGCGCTCGGCCGGGTCACCGGCGACGGTCGGGTCCGGCTGGTGCGCGGCGAGCGCGAGGCGTTCGGGCTTCGCGGTCGCAGCGCCGAGCAGCGGGTGGCGCTGGACCTGCTGCTCGACCCGGACATCGGCATCGTGTCGATGGGCGGTCGGGCCGGCACCGGCAAGTCGGCGCTGGCGCTGTGCGCGGGGCTGGAGGCGGTGCTGGAGCGGAGGCAGCACCGCAAGGTCATGGTCTTCCGGCCGCTGTACGCGGTCGGCGGCCAGGAGCTCGGCTACCTGCCCGGCAGCGAGGCGGAGAAGATGGGCCCCTGGGCCCAGGCGGTCTTCGACACCCTCTCGGCGGTCACCACCCCGGACGTGATCGAGGAGGTCATCGCCCGCGGGATGCTGGAGGTCCTGCCGCTGACCCACATCCGGGGCCGCTCGCTGCACGACGCCTTCGTGATCGTGGACGAGGCCCAGTCGCTGGAGCGCAACGTCCTGCTGACGGTGCTGTCCCGGATCGGCCAGGGCTCGCGGGTGGTGCTCACCCACGACGTGGCGCAGCGGGACAACCTCCGGGTCGGCCGGTACGACGGCGTGGTGGCGGTGGTGGAGAAGCTGAAGGGTCATCCGCTCTTCGCCCACATCACCCTCACCCGCTCGGAGCGGTCGCCGATCGCGGCGCTGGTCACGGAGATGCTGGAGGACATCAACCCGTGAACCGCCCCTGATCCGGGCATAGTAGGACAATAGGGTCAACTCGCGGTGCGGGGCCCGTTCCTGGCGGAGCGGGCCCCGTCCCTTTCATCACATCGAGTGCTTTCCGTGCGGGGGAACTCCCGTACGGTGAATGTGACATGCGCCACGCGGGCGGGAATTGCGTCGACAGTGCCCGGTGCGGCATGGTGAGGGTTCTGTCAGGCCCCGCGTACGGCGCGGCAGGGCTTCCGGACCCCGGGAGTCCGGCCCCGGAAGGTCCACCAACTCCGGTCGGTGGACGCACAATTGAAGACCGATGAGCCGTACGCCGCCCGATTCCAACGCCCGGTCGCCTCAACCCGACCGGACGCCGGGCCAGCACCTCCCGTGACCAGAGCACCTGCGGAGGTCCGTGCCAAGGGGCATGTTGCGTCCGCACGGTCACGCGTGGGCGATGCTGGAAGGAATCCATGTGACTCGGATCTCGGTCCGGGGAGTTGCTGTGGCCTCCGCCACCGCCGTCACCGCAGTCGGTGCCGTCGTGGGCATGGCCTCGGGCAGCGAGGGCAAGACGACGCAGACGGTCGACATCGCCGGTGCGACCCTGCTTGCCGAAGTCCCCTCCGGCTCCCAGGCGCAGGCCGTCAGTGACAACATCGGTCAGCAGGCGTCCGCCCAGCAGGCCTCCGCCGACGCCGCGGCCAAGGCCGCCGCCGAGCAGAAGGCCGCCGAGGAGGCCGCGCGCCAGAAGGCCGCCGCGGACGCCCAGGCCAAGGCCGACGCGGACAAGGCCGCCAAGGCCGCCGCCGACCAGCGCGCCGCCGCCGATGCCGCCGCCAACCGCTCCAAGGCGCGTTCGGCGATGTCCGCGGTGGACAACAGTGCCCCGCCGGTCTCGGTCAGCCCCGGCTCCGTCCAGGACATGGCCCGGCAGATCGTCGGCAACGACGCCCAGTTCCAGTGCTTCAGCCAGATCGTGAAGCGCGAGAGCGGCTGGGACTACACCGCGACCAACAGCGGCTCCGGCGCCTACGGTCTCGTCCAGGCCCTGCCCGGCTCCAAGATGGCCTCGGCCGGCGCCGACTGGCGCACCAACCCGGCCACCCAGATCAAGTGGGGCGTCGGCTACATGAACAGCCGCTACGGCAGCCCCTGCGGCGCCTGGTCGTTCTGGCAGGCCCACAGCTGGTACTAGGAGGGCCCGCCGCCCCGTGGGGCGGCGCACTCCACACGGCCCCCGGCCACTCGTCCCGTTCGACGAGTGGCCGGGGGCCGCGGCATTCCCCGGCGGCTGCCGTGCTGGTGGGGGCGGACCGGGGGACCGTCGGGCCGGGGTGGCTGCCGGATAAGGGCGGGCCGCGCCGCCCGGGCTGCGCTGACCAGTGCGCCCACGGGCGGTGCGGTCCTGGGTGCGGACGCGGGGCGCGGGGAGGGGTCCTGGTTGCTCCCCGCGCCGGCCGGTCCGCCGGCGGTTGGTCCTTCCCGGTGACCGTTCGGTCCCGTTCGGACTCCTCCCCATCAGCCTGCCGGTGAAAACATCACCAATCTGGTGGTTTGTCCGAGTTCATGGAATGAACCGATCGCATCGAACCTCCTGGCGATCGCACCCGCCCCGTCCCCGCCGGGTAGCGTCATCCCCGACGGCCGTGGCGGGACCCACGGCGTACCGCCGCACTCGGCGGGTCCGGCAGGGAAGCGGTGGTAGCGAGGATGGCGCGGGGCGGAAAGGCCTTCACGGCCGTGGCCAAGGGCATGGCCGTGGTGGCGAGCGCGGCCGCCGTGATCGAACGGCGCCGGCGCGCCGCGATGGCGGCCGACCCGCACGAACTCCCCGCACCCGCCGTCGGCGAGGCGCCCGGCCCGGTGCCGGTGCCGCGCGCCGATCCGGCCCCCGCACCGGCGCCAGTCGTGGCCCCGGCCTCGGTCCCGCCCGTCGAGGCGGTGGCGAGCCCGGCGTCGGCTGCCGCGGCGGCCGCGCCCGCAGCGCCGTCCGTGCCCGTTGCGCCGCCCGTCGCGCACGCCGGACTCGGCCGGGAGCACCACCCCGGCCGGCCCGCCACCCCCGCCGAGGCGGTGCCCTGGGGACTGCGGGTCGCCGCCGAGTCGACCTGGCGGCTGCTGCTGCTCGGCGCCGCGCTCTACGTCCTCTTCTACGTCGTCGACATGCTGCGGCTGGTCGCCTTCTCGGTGCTCGCCTCGCTGCTGATCACCGCGCTGCTGGAGCCCTCGGTCTCCTGGCTGCGCCGGCGCGGGGTGCCGCGGTCGCTCGCCGCCGGCGGGGTGTTCCTCAGCGGCCTCGCCGGGATCGGACTGGTCGGCTGGTTCGTGGTCTGGCAGGTGTCCACCAACCTGCCCGACGTCACCAGCCAGGTGAAGACCGGCGTCAACCAGCTGCGGGACTGGATGGTCACCGGACCGCTGCACCTGACCCAGCAGCAGATCACCGACTTCGCCAACCAGATCACCAAGGCCATCACCACCAACACCGACCAGATCACCTCGGCCTCGATCACCGGCGCGCAGATCGCCGTCGAGATCCTGACCGCGCTGCTGATGACCTTCTTCACCACCTTCTTCTTCCTCTACGACGGCGCCAAGATCTGGAACTGGGCGCTGCGCGGCCTGCCCCGGCAGTCCCGCTTCGCGATGGCGGGGGCCGGACCGAAGGCCTGGACGACGCTCACCGCGTACGTGCGCGGCACCGTCTGCGTGGCCTTCATCGACGCCGTCTGCATCGGCATCGGCATCGACCTGCTCGGCGTGCCGCTGGCCATGCCGCTGGCCGTGATCATCTTCCTCGGCGCGTTCGTCCCACTGGTCGGCGCCCTGGTCACCGGCACCGTCGCCGTCCTGATCGCACTGGTCACCCAGGGGCCGTGGACGGCGCTGATGGTGCTGGTCGTGCTGATCGCGGTGATGCAGGTGGAGAGCCACATCCTCCAGCCGCTCATCCTCGGCCGGGCGGTCCGGGTCCACCCCCTCGGCGTGGTCCTCGGCGTCGCGGCCGGCGGCATCATCGGCGGCATCGGCGGCGCGGTGGTCGCCGTCCCGCTGATCGCCGTCACCAACACCGTGGTCGCCCACCTGCGCCGCCGCAACGAGGCCGGCCAGGCCGTCTTCACCGCCCTCGAAGCCGCCCGCGAAGCCGCCGAACGCACCGCGGCCGCCCAGCCGGCGGCAGCTCAGCCGGCGCCGGCCGCGGACTAGGCTCGCGGAGATCACCAGGCGGTCAGGAAGAGCCAGTCGGCCAGTTCGCTCAGCCACCCGAGAACCGCTCCCAGGCCGGCCAGAGCCACCATCGCCCTGAGCCCCCAGCGCCGGGCCGGGGAGATCAGGACGACCAGCAGCACCAGGACGGCAGCGGCGGCCGGTCCGAGTATCGGCTGGTAGATCAGCCGGTCGGCCTGGGCCTGGGACCAGCCCTCGTTCATCGACCGGTACGAGTTCTGGATCACGGCGAGGAACAGCCACCCCAGGGCGAAGACGGCGGTCACGATCCATGAAGTCCAGGCCAGGGGCGCCCACAGGGAACTGGACGGGGTCAGGAGCGGCGGCTGCCGCAGGGCCGCCTCGGCGAGCGAGGGGCGGGGCGGCCGTGGATCCGGGTTACCGCCGGCCACCGCGCGGGGCCTCCCTCGTGATCCGGTCACCGTGGCCGGTGACGATCTCGCCGATGTTGTCGACCGAGGTGTGGTCCTCGCCGGGCCGGTCGTCCCAGTAGGACGAGTGCGCGGAGCCGTTGGGCGAGCCGTCCGCGACCGCGAAGCGCTGGGCGCCGAAATCGGCCCGCGCCGGATCCCTGGTGTACCAGCCGGCCTGCGAGACGTAGTCCCACTGGGCGGCGCCGACGTAGGTGTGGTCGGCGCCGACAGAGAAGTCCGAGGCGTGGAGCGCATCCGTACCGGGGCTGCCGACCAGGATGATGTCGTCGGCGGCCAGCCCGGTGGGCCTCTTCGCGGCCATGCCGACCAGGACCGAGCCGAAGCTGTGCCCCTGCGCGGTGACATGGGCCGGTGGTCCCTGGTGGGTGACGCGTTGCCCTTCGAGGAACCTGCGGTAGGCGTCGACCCCCTTCTGGGCGCGGCTGAAGTCGAGGGTCTCCGGGGCGGTGAGCGGGGCGTCGTAGCCCAGCCAGGCGATCGACGCCGTCGACCGCGTCGGGTCGGCGCGCCTGGCGGCCTCGTACACGGCTTTGGCCCGGTTCGCGTCGCCGTCGCCGATGCGCTGGAGTTCGGTGCCCAGGCCGCCGACCAGTGAGGTGACGTTGTCGGCGGTGTCGGGGTTGCCGAACGACAGGATGCCGCGTCCCTGGCCCTGGTCGCTGATGCCGAGCAGGAACACCGGGGGATCCTGCCCCGCGGAGTTCAGCAGCCGCTCGCTGATCTTCCGGAAGCCTTCGAGCTTCTGCCAGCGGTGCCCGGTGGCCGGGGATCCGTCCCGTGCGTACTCCTCGATGTAGCGGTACAGCAGGATCCGGTTGGCCCTGTCACGGACGACGGCGGGGATCCCGTCGCGGTTGCCGACGAGGTCCGGGTGCTCCGCGATGATCCACTGCTGTCGGTCGGCGGGGAGGCTGTTCCACCAGGCGTTGACCTCGGTCGGCGGCGCGTCGGGGCCGGGAACGGCGCCGAACATCAGGTTGACCGGTGCCAGGGCCGGGTCGAGGCGGTCCTGGGCGGCTGCGGTCGGGTCGAGGCCGGTGCCGTCGTGGGCACGGGTGGTGTAGTGCTGGAGCCGGGTGGCGAGGGCCTGGTCGATGGTGTCGGCCTCGGTGAGGGCGGTGGTGATGCGGGCGGTGAGGGCCTTGGCGGTGCGGTCGCGGGTCTTCTGGTAGTCGGGGTCGTGCTGGTCGGCGGAGGAGGCGGCCTCCCAGGCGACGGCGCCGTGTTCGTTGACCGACATGTCGGCGCTCTTCACGTCCTCCAGGGCCTTGCGCAGTGCCGACTGGGCGAGGACGAGGGCGTCGGCGCCGGCCCGGAGGACCTTGCCGATCTGTCCGATCTCGGTCTGGGCCGCCTTCAACTCGCCGGTGGTGAGCCGGAGGGAGGGGGTCGCCGCGTCGGCGGCGGGGCCGGTCCAGCCGGCGGCGGCGATGCGCTGGTCGACGCCGGTGCGCCAGTTCTCCAGGTGGTGTCCGAAGTCGCCGCGCAGCTTGTCGTACGCGTCGGCGGTGCCGTGGAGCAGGGTGAAGTCGGTGTCGCGCAGCGTCGCCAGGTCCATGCCGTCGGCCCCTTATCCGAAGTGCTGGACGAAGTTCTGCTGTTGCGCCGCCGTCGGGACGAAGCCGCCGGCGGTCCGGTGGTCGGTGCCCCCGTAGCGGCGGGCGGCCGTTTCGAGGTGCTGGCCGTGGCGGCTCATCGTGGTGTGAAGGTCGTTCAGGAGCTGGTGCCAGGCGTCGGTGCAGCCGTCGAGCGCGGTGCCGCACCGGAGTCCGCGCAGTCCGGCGACGCTCCGGTGGGACGAGTCGAGGACGGCCTTGGTCTGGTCCGGGATCGGGGCGGCCGTCTCACCGGCCTTGCCGGCGGCCTGGTGGAGCAGGTCGGTGTCGACCCGGAAGCCCGGATGTTCGGACACTGCGGTTCCCCCTCGGACCGAATGTCGTGCACGGATCGCCTTGCACTGTAGCCGAGTTGGACCCCCCGGGGCCCCGGAAACGCCGACGGGCCCCTCCGGTGAGCGGAGGGGCCCGTCAGGTGGTGCGGATTGCGTCAGGCGTTGACGGCGGCGAGGGCGGCCTCGGAGTCGAGGACGCCGGCCACGGCCTGCAGGACGGCGGCGATCTTCATCGAGGCCTGGATGACCTCGCGCTCGACGCCGGCCTTGCGCAGGACGGCCTCGTGCGAGTCGAGGCACTGGCCGCAGCCGTTGATGGCCGACACGGCGAAGCACCAGAGCTCGAAGTCGATCTTCTCGACGCCCGGGGTGCCGATGATGTTCATCCGCAGACCGGCCCGCATCGTGCTGTACTCCTTGTCGGAGAGCAGGTGCAGCGTCCGGTAGTAGACGTTGTTCATCCCCATGATCGCGGCCGCGCCCTTGGCGGCGGTGTACGCCTCCGGGGAGAGGTTGGCCTTGGCCTCGGGCTCCAGCTCGCGCAGCAGACCGGGGCTGCGGGTGGCCATCGCGCAGGACAGCACGGTGCCCCAGAGCTGCTGGGCGGGGAGGTCGGAGTTGCCGATGACCGAGCCCAGGTTGAGCTTGAGGTCCTTGGCGTAGTCCGGGAGGGCGGCCTTCAGGTCGTCGAGGGCCATGGGTCAGCCCGCCAGCAGGGCCTGGGCGTCGAGGGTGTCCTCGCCCTTGGTCCAGTTGCACGGGCACAGCTCGTCGGTCTGCAGGGCGTCCAGCACCCGCAGGACCTCCTTGGGGTTACGGCCGACGGAGCCGGCGGTGACCATGACGAACTGGATCTCGTTGTTCGGGTCGACGATGAACACGGCGCGCTGGGCGGTGCCGTCCTCGCCCTCGACGCCGCAGGCGCGCATCAGGTCGTGCTTGATGTCGGCCAGCATCGGGAAGGGCAGGTCGCGCAGGTCCTTGTGGTCCTTGCGCCAGGCGTGGTGCACGAACTCGGAGTCGCCGGAGACGCCGAGGATCTGGGCGTCACGGTCGGCGAACTCGTCGTTCAGCTTGCCGAACGCGGCGATCTCGGTCGGGCAGACGAAGGTGAAGTCCATCGGCCAGAAGAAGACGATCTTCCACTTGCCCTCGTAGGTCTTGTGGTCGATGTCGGCGAAGGCGTTCGCGGCGTCCAGGTCGACGCAGGCCTTGAGGTCGAACTCGGGGAACTTGTCGCCGATCGTGAGCACGTTCGCTTCTCCAGAAGATGAGACTGCGGGGAGTTTTGTCCGGATTCCGGACACGACCCAGAATTCCACATCGTGGACTGATCAGGGAAATAGCTACAATGGATGTGCCTGATCGGAGATTGTTATCAGTACCGAACCGCCCACGTCCCGGCCCCGCCCACGCAGGGCCGCCGCCGGCAAACCCGAGCCGACTGTGGGGAGCGCCACAGCGCGCAGTCCGCGCACCCCGACGGTCGCCCAGCTCAGGGCCTTCGTCGCGGTGGCCGAGCACCGGCACTTCCGGGAGGCCGCCGCCGCGACCGGGACCAGCCAGCCGGCGCTGTCCGGGGCGGTCGCGGCGCTGGAGGAGTCGCTGGGCGCCCAGCTCGTCGAGCGTACGACGCGGAAGGTGATCGTCACTCCCCTGGGGGAGCGTGTGCACGGGCACGCGCGCCGGGTGCTCGCCTCGCTGCAGGCCCTCACCGAGGAGGTCGAGGCCGCCCGCCGTCCGTTCACCGGACCGCTGCACCTCGGGGTGATCCCGACCGTCGCACCGTACCTGCTGCCCACCGTGCTGCGGCTGGTCCGCGACCGCTTCCCGGAGCTGGAGCTGCACGTCCACGAGGAGCGCACCCCCTCGCTGCTGGAGGGGCTGGCCGCCGGGCGGCTGGACGTCCTGCTGCTCGCGCTCCCGGCCGGCGGCTCCTCGCCGACCCGGGACATCCCGCTGTTCGACGAGGACTTCGTGCTGGTCACCCCGCCCGAGCACCCGCTCGCCGGGCGGATCGACGTCCCGCGCGACGTGCTGCTCGACCTGGACGTGCTGCTGCTGGAGGAGGGCCACTGCCTGCGCGACCAGGCCCTCGACATCTGCCGCGAGGTCGGCGCCGACCCGGCCGGCTCCACCACCCGTGCGGCGGGCCTGTCCACCTTGGTCCAACTCGTCGCCGGGGGCCTCGGGGTGACGCTGCTGCCGGCCACCGCGCTGGACGTCGAGGCCGGGCGCACCGACCGGCTGGCCGCCGTCCGCTTCGCCGCCCCGGCGCCCGGCCGCCGGATCGGGCTGGCCACCCGGCCGGGTTCGGCCCGCAGCGCCGAGTACGAGCGCTTCGGTGCGGCGCTGCGCGAGGTGCTGGCCGAACTGCCGGTCCGGATCGTCGACGGGGGAGACGGGGGAGACGGGGGAGGGGAAGGGGTCTAGGCCGCCGGGGCGCCGAGGCAGAGCCCGACCGTGGTCGCCACCAGCAGGTCCAGTGCCGCCAGGGTCCCCGGGTCAGGCTGTCCGTCCGGGTGGCGCCGGATCAGCTGGCGGGCGGTCAGCCCGTCGAAGCCGGTGAGGAAGTGGGCGGCGATCCGGTCGGCGGGCAGCGCCAGGGTGAGTCCGTGGGCGGTGGCGAGGGCGGTGAGCATCTCGGTGGCGGTGCCCTCCATGGCGAGCTGCAGCCCGAGCATGATCTCCCGCACGTCCGGGTCGCGCATCGCCAGCGTCTCGAACTCGCTGAGCAGGACGCAGCGCCCCTCCTCGCCGGTGGCGGCGTCCCAGAGCGCGTGCACCAGGGTGCGGACCTGTTCGCCGAACGGGCCGTCACCGGGGGAGGCGGCGCGCACCTTGTCGATGAACTGGGCGGCCACCTCCTCGACGACGGCCCGGTAGAGGTCCTTCTTGGTGCCGAAGGTGTAGTGCACCGTCGCCTGGGCGACGCCCAGCTCGGCCGCGATCGCGCGTGTGCTGCCGGCCGCGACGCCCTCCCGGGTCATCAGGTCGATCGCGGCCCGGACCAGCTGGGGTCGGCGTTCGGAGGCGGGGACATGAGCCATCCAGCCAGGGTAGCGCCATGGTCGGACAACTGTGTCGATCGATTTTGTCGGCCAACTTTGTCACCCGACAAAGTTGGGTCTACCGTGGGAGGGGTTCGCTCAGGCACCCGCCTGTCCGCCGACCGCACCCGAGGGGTCAGACCTGTGGCCACGTACCTGTACCGATTGGGCCGCCACTGCTTCCGGAGGAGGCGCGCCGTCCTGGCCGTCTGGATCGCGCTGCTGATCGCCATCGGCGGAGCCGCGGGCGCCTTCGCGGGCAAGACCAGCGACGAGTTCAAGGTCCCGGGCACCGAGGCCCAGGCCACCCTGGACCGGATCAAGGGCACCTTCCCCGAGCAGGGTCACGGCTCGGCCCAGGTGGTCTTCGCGGCCGGGGCGTCCGGCGGCATGACCTCGCCCGAGGCGGCCAAGGCGGTCGGCGAGGCGGTCGCCCGGATCGCCCACGTCCCCGGCGTGGCCGCGGTGCCCGACCCGTACGCCACCGGAGCCGTCTCCCCGGACGGCAGGGTCGCGATCGCGCTGGTCTCCTTCGACCACAAGCTCGCCGACGTCACCGACCGGCAGCGGGACGCGGTCAGGGCCGCCGCCGAGCCGGCCCGCGCGGCCGGACTGGAGGTGGCCTTCGGCGGCGACGCGTACAACCAGTTCGCCCAGATCGAGGGCGGTTCCGAGGCGATCGGCCTGGTGGTGGCCGGCGTGGTGCTGGTGATCACCCTCGGCACCCTGGTCGCGGCCGGGCTGCCGCTGCTGACCGCGCTGGTCGGCGTCGCCGTCGCGATGGCCGGACTGCTGGCGCTGACCGGTTCGTTCGAGATCATCACCACCGCCCCGGTGCTCGCGCTGATGGTCGGCCTCGCGGTCGGCATCGACTACGCGCTGTTCATCCTGTTCCGCTACCGCCGCCACCTGGACGAGGGCCTGGAGCCGGAGGAGTCCGCCGCCCGGGCCACCGCCACCGCCGGCAGCGCCGTCGTCTTCGCCGGCCTGACCGTGGTCGTGGCGCTCGCCGGACTGGCCGTCGCCGGCGTCCCGTTCCTCACCGTGATGGGCCTGGCCGCCTCCGGCGCCGTCGTGGTGGCCGTCCTGGTCGCGATCACGCTGCTGCCCGCGGTGCTGGGCTTCACCGGCCGCGCGATCGACCGGCTGCCGATCTGGAAGCGGGCGCTGACCACCCACGGCAAGGTCACCCTCGGCGAGCGCTGGGCCCGCTTCGTGGTCCGCCGCCCACTGCCCGTGCTGCTGGTCGGCCTGGCCGGACTGGGTGCCCTGGCGGTGCCCGCCGCGAGCCTGAACCTCGGCTTGCCGGGCGGTGGTTCACAGGCCGTCGGGACGGACGCCCGCAAGGCGTACGACCTGGTCAGCGCAGGCTTCGGGGCGGGTTTCAACGCGCCGCTGGTGGTGGTCGTGGACGCCCACGGCACGCCGAAGCCGGAACAGGCGGTACAGGAGGTGGCCGGCCGACTGCAGGGCCTGAAGGGTGTGCAGACCCTGCTGCCGCCCAAGGTCGACCAGGCGAGCGGCACCGCCCTGGTGCCGGTCATCCCGAAGACCGGCCCGGACGACAAGGCCACCGAGACCCTGGTCAAGGAGATCCGCGACCAGCGCGACGGGCTCAGGGCCGCCACCGGCGCGAGCATCGCCGTCACCGGCACCACCGCCGCCAACATCGACGTCTCCACCAAGCTCGGCCAGGCCCTGCCGCCGTTCGTCGCGGTGATCGTCGGCATCGCCCTGGTGCTGCTCGCGCTGGCCTTCCGCTCGGTGCTGGTGCCGCTCAAGGCGGTGCTGGGCTTCCTGCTCAGCATCCTGGCCTCGCTCGGCGCGGTGGTCGCGGTCTACCAGTGGGGCTGGCTGGACGGCCTGATCGACGTGCCGAAGGTCGGCCCGGTGGTCAGCTTCGTGCCGATCCTGCTGATCGGCGTGCTGTTCGGGCTGGCGATGGACTACGAGCTGTTCCTGGTCTCCGGGATGAAGGAGCAGTACGTCCACGGCAAGGCACCGCGCGAGGCGGTCGTCGGCGGGGTGAAGGGCGGCGCCCGGGTGGTGACGGCGGCCGCGCTGATCATGATCTCGGTGTTCGGCGCCTTCGTCCTCGGACACGACCCGATCGTCCAGCCGATCGGCTTCGCCCTCGCGGTGGGCGTGCTGGTGGACGCCTTCGTGGTGCGGATGGCGCTGGTACCGGCCGCCATGGCGTTGTTCGGCAAGGCGGCCTGGTGGTTCCCGAAGCGGCTGGAGAAGGTCGTGCCGAAGGTCGACATGGAGGGCGAGCAGCTGATCGCCCGGCTGAAGGATGAGCGGGCCAAGGAGCCCGTGGGGGTGTGACCGCGGTGCCGTGGGGGGTGTGACCGCGGTGCCCGGCGGGGTCCGCCCCGCCGGGCCCGCCGCTACTGCGGCAGCCGCTGCTCGAACCAGACCACCTTGCCGGTGCCCAGCCGGGTGGCGCCCCAGCGGTCCGCGCACCGGGCCACTATCTGCAGCCCGCGCCCGCGTTCGTCCTCCGGGCCGGTACGGCGCGGGCGCGGCAGCAGCGGGCTGTCGTCGCCGACCTCGCAGCGCAGCCGGGTGGTGCGCACCAGGCTCAGGGTGACCGGCCGGGTCGCGTGCTGGACGGCGTTGGTCACCAGCTCGCTGACCATCAGCTCGGTCGCCTCGCTCAGCTCGTCCAGCCCCCAGCGGCGCAGGGTGTGCGCCGCCAGCCGCCGGGCCCGGCCGGGCGTCTCGTTGCGCGGCTGCAGGTACCAGTGGGCGACGTCCCCGGCCGGGATGCCGTCGAAGCAGGCGCCCAGCAGGGCGATGTCGTCGCCGCGGTCCCCGGGCGGCAGGATCCGCAGCGCCTCCTGGCAGAGCTGCTCGGGGGACTGCCAGCGGGCGGCCGCGATCCGGGCGCGGAGCACCTCCAGGCCGTCGCTGAGCGGGCGGCTGCGGGTCTCCACCAGGCCGTCGGTGAACAGCAGCAGCGCCGAGCCGGGCGGTGCGGGCAGTTCGACCGAGTTGAAGTCCACCCCGCCGACCCCGATCGGCGCCCCGGAGTCCAGCTCCACCAACTCGGCCGTGCCGTCCGGGCGGACCAGCACGGGCGGGACGTGCCCGGCGTTGGCCAGCACCACCCGGTTGGCGATCGGGTCGTACACCGCGTACACGCAGGTGGCCAGGTGCTGTTCGCGGCCGAGCCGTTGGGCCTGTTCGTCCAGGTGGTAGAGCACCTCGTGCGGCGACAGGTCGAGTGCGGCCAAGGTCTGGGCGCTGGTGCGGAGTTGGCCCATGATGGCGGCCGAGGTGAGCGAGTGGCCCATCACGTCGCCGACGATCAGGGCGACCCGGTTGCCGGGCAGCGGCACGGCGTCGTACCAGTCGCCGCCGACCTGCGCGCCGCGCTCACCGGGCAGGTAGCGCTGGGCGAGCCGGACCCCGTGCGACTGCGGCAGCCGCAACGGCAGCATGCTGCGCTGGAGTTCGTTGGCTATCTCCCACTCGCGGGCGTACCGCAGCGCGGTGTCCACGGCCAGCCCGGCCTGGGTCGCCAGGTGCGCGGCGGTCGCGGTGTCCGTCGCGTCGAAGGCCGGGCGGCCGGTGCGTTCAGGGGGTCGGCGGATCAGCACCAGCAGGCCGAGGACGGCCTTGCGGCCGCGCAGCGGCAGGGCCACCACCGAGGTGCCGGCGGCCAGCCGGGCCAGCCCGCGGGTGCCGTACAGCTCGCGCAGCAGCGCCTCGGTGCGCTCGGCGGCGGGTGTGCCGAGGACGGCGGACTCGGCGGGACGACGGCTCAGCAGGATGTGCGCCAGCGCGCCGCCGCGGGTGACCGGGGTGGCCGGGCCGGTGTCGGCGGTCGAGCGGGAGCCGAAGCGCGAGCGGTGCCGGTCGTCCGCGCCGCTCTTGCGGCCGCGGCGGCCGATCCGGGTGCCGGTGCTGTGGTGTATCCGCAGCTCCTCCGGGAAGCCGGGTTCGCGCTCGACGTTGGGCAGCGGATCGCGCAGGTGGACGACGGCCGCGTCGGCGAGCGTCGGCACCAGCACCCGACCGATGTTGCGCAGGGTCGCGGCCAGGTCGAGGGCGCTGTTGATCCGCCGGGTCGCCGCGTCGAGGTAGGCGAGGCGGTCCGCCACCCGTTCCGCCGCCCGTTCCGCCGCCCCTTCCGGCGACCTGGTGTGGTCCGGCCGGGAGGTCGACGGCTTCGCCGGGGGGTGCGCCCTGATCGGGACCATGCCGCGCTGGCCCGGGACGGCGGGCGGCTGCTCCGCCTCGGTCTTGAGCTGGTCGCGCACGGCTGCCTGTCCTGGATTCGGTGTGGTCGGGAGGTGTGTGTGTCGATGGGCTGTGCTGGTCCTCTGGTCGGTCAGCCGACGCGTCGACAGCACAGGAACAGCTGTTCCTCCGGCGGCAGCGTGGTACTGGCCGGCGCGTACGGATGCCCCGAGCACTCCTCGACGGCGAAACCGGCCGCGACCAGAACCCGTTCCAGATCCTCCCTCAGATACCCACTGATCCGCAGCTCTCTGCCAAGGAACGGAAGCGGAACGTGATCCAGGTCCGCTTCGACCATACCGAGCACCAGCAGTCCGCCGGGCCGCAGCAGTTCGCGCAGCCGGCCGAGCACGGTCGGGATCTCGTCCTGCGGCAGCAGGATCAGCGAGAAGAACGCGGTGACGGCGGCGAAGGCGCCGCGGCCCGCCGGCCCCAGCCCGGGCGCGCCCCAGACCCGGTCGGCGCGCTCGGTGGCCAGATCGTAGAGGTCGATGCGGTGGAACTCGGCCGGGTACGGGCCCGCGGTCCGGTCCTGCCGGGCCAGCGTGAGCATCCCGTCCGAGAGGTCCATCCCGGTCACCCGCAGCCCGCCGGCGGTCAGCTGGCGGACGGTCGGCTCGCCGGTGCCGCAGCCCACGTCCAGCACCCGGGCCCCGGGTTCGAGCTCGGCGAGCAGCTGCCGGCCGCACTCCAGCTGCCCGTCCTTGGCCGGGAACGCCTCGCCGTACCCGGCGCCGATGGTGTCGAAGGCGACCGCCTGCAGGGCCCGGGCCGCCCGGCGTCGTCGCACGTCGGGCCCGTCGTCGCCGGCGTCCTCGCCGACCGGGAACGCGTCGGATATCTGTCCGGTCGTCACGTTGAGAGGCACCCTTCCACCCGTGGCCTCCGGTCGGCTCCTCCGCAGCCTCGTGGGCCGCTGCCGGTGGCGGTACGTCACGCTCCCCGCATCACACAGACGGCCTGCACCCCGACACGTTGCCGGCAGACACTCGTGTGCGTACTGGCATCTGAGAATATGCGTGATCACTGCGCCATGGGGTCCCTTTCCGGCCAACTCGTCATGCTCGGGCCGATGTGGACCGGGTCCGCGGAAGCACGGGGGTGCGGGCCGGGTGGTGCGACCGGCCCCGCACGCCGGACGGCGCGCCGGGTCAGCGGCGCTGACCTGCGGTTTCGCCGATCCGCAGGCTGACAATCGGACGTTTATCGAACGTCAATCGGCGGGGTGCACAGTGGGATCCAGCGCCGGGGAAGCGTTGATGGCGCTCCCGCAGCCGGGGGGCTGCGGGAGCGCCGACGCGCGAATCGGGGGAGGTGCTCCGCAGGGGAGCGGAGGCCTCACGGCGCGGGGGGAGAAGAGAAGGGCTCGGTGTGCTGTCGGGAGATGAGGTCCGCCACGGGGGAGGCCTCCGGCACACCGAGCCGCGTGAAGATCGCGTGCGCCTCCTGGAGACAGGCGAGGCCACGGGCCGGCTGGGCCAGGGCGAGCAACGCCTCGCCGAGGGCGGCGTTGGCCAGGCCCTGGCAGTAGGCGGAGTCCATCTCCTGCGCGATCGCCAAGGACGCGCCGGCCGCCTCGGCCGCCTCGGCGTGCTGCCCGGCGGCGAGTAGGGCGGAAGCCAGGCGGGCGAGGGTGTAGCCCTCCCAGAGCCGGTTCCGCTGGGACGCGTAGAGCTGATGCGCCTCCCGCAGGTGCGGGACGGCTTCGGCGCCGGTGAGCACCACGCCGAGCTGGTACAGCGTCTGCGCGAGCAGCGGACCGTTCTTGGACTCGCGCGCTGCGGATACACCGTCGCTGGCGGACTGGATCGCCGTCTCGGTCATGCCGAGCCAGTGCTGCACCCGGGCCATGTTGCCGACGATCCGTGCCTCGGCGGTCGGTGTGCGGACAGCCCGGCTGGTGGCCCGGGCCTGTTCGAGGAACCCCAGCGCCTCGGTCTTGCTGTTGCCGATGCCCAGGATCCAGCCCAGCGTGTTGGCCGTAGCCAGCAGCAGGACGGACGGCTCGTCCGGTGCCTGGTGGTCCAGGCTGCGACGCAGCGACTGCTCGGCACCCTGGAAGTCGCTGGTGACGGACTGGAGGGTGCCGAGGGCGAAGTAGGCTCGGGCGAGCACCCCCGAGTCGCCACGTCGTTCCGCGTCCTGGCCGATGGTCTCCAGGACCCGGCATCCCCGGGGGCCGCGGGTCGGGTCCGGGTCGATGCTGAACATCAGGTTCAGCAGATCGACTGCCGAGCGCTGCAGGGCGTCGGGACCGTTCGCGGCAGTCTCGACGGCGCTGAGGAGCAGGGCGCCCTCGGTCCGCAGCCAGTCCTGTGCGGACCGGCTGGTCGGCAGGTCGATCCCCGGCATGGTGGGCGTCGTCAGCAGCTCCGGCAGTGTGTCGTCCGGTTCGATGGCCTGGGCCGCGTTGCGCATGGTCGGGATCAGCAGGTCGAACAGCCGCTGAATCGCCTGTTCCCGTTCCTCGGCGTCGCCGATCCGTTCGTTCTGCCGCTGGGCGTACAGGCGGAGCAGGTCGTGGTAGCGGTAGCGGCCCGGGGTGAAGCACTCCAGCATGTTCGCTTCGACCAGTGCCTCCGCGAGGTCCTCGGCGTCGTCTTCGTCCAGATCGAGCAGCGCGGCTGCCGCCTCCAGCGGGATGTCGGTGGAGTCGATCAACGAGAGAAGCCGAAAGGCCCGGGCCTCGGCCGCGGAGAGCTGTCCGTAGCCGAGCCCGATGGTCGTCTCCACGGCGAGGTTGCCCAGTTGGAGTTCGTCGAGACGGCGTCTCTGATCGGCTAACCGGCGGGCCAGGTCGGAGACGCTCCAGCGCGGGCGGCTGGCCAGACGGGCGGCCGCGATGCGGACGGCCAGCGGCAGGAAACCGCACCCCTTGACCACCGCCATGGCGGCCTCCGGCTCAGCGGCGGCCCGCTCTTCCCCCACGATGGCCGAGAACAGCGACAGTGCCTCGGCCGGCGTCAGCTCCTCCACGTCGAACAGCTGCGCACCCGGAATGCCGGCCAGCCGGGACCGGCTGGTGGCGAGTACCGCGCAGCCGGAGACGCCTGGGATCAGCGGCTTGATCTGTTCGGCGTCCCGTGCGTTGTCCAGCAGGATGAGCATCTGTCGGCCGGCGAGCTGGGAGCGGTAGAGGGCCGCGCGCTGTTCGAGCGAGTCGGGACTCTCGGTGACGCCGAGTGAGTGGAGGAAGTCGCCCAGGACGACGACCGGGTCTGCCGGAGAGGTGCCGGCCCCACGCAGGTCGACATACAGCTGGCCGTCCGGGAACTCCGACCGGACGCGGTGGGCGACGTGGACGGCGAGGGTGGTCTTGCCGACGCCGCCGATCCCGGCCAGCGAGGTCACCACCACGGCCTGGCCGGTGGCGTTCTGCAGGATCGTCGAGAGATCGGACACCAGGTTCGAGCGGCCGCTGAAGTCCGACACGTCGGCGGGGAGCTGGGCGGGCGCGGGGAATGCGGCGGGACCGTTCCTGCGGGCCGTCCCGGAGACGGTCACCTCCGAGAGGGCCAGCGCCGGGTCCCCCGCGAGGATGCGGGAGTGCATGGCGGACAGGCTGGCTCCCGGCTCGACCCCGAGTTCCTCGATGAGCAGCTTGCGGGTGTCGGTGTAGACACCCAGGGCCTCGGCCTGGCGACCGGACCGGTACAGCGCCAGCATGAGCAGTTCGCGCAGTCGTTCGCGCAGCGGGTGTTCGGCCGTCAGGATGTTGAGGTCGCCGATGATCTCGGCGTGGAGGCCGATGTCGAGGGCGACGGCGCAGGTTTCCTCGGCCGCGGCCACCTGGCGTTCGGCCAGCCGCAGCCGTTGGGCGTCGGCGTAGGGCCCGGGGATTCCGGTGAGCGGACGGCCGCTGAACAGCTGCAGGGCCTGGGTGAGGAGCCGGTGCGCCTCGTGCTGGTCTCCGGAGGCCCGGGCGGCCGCGGCGTCGGCGGACAGCTTCTCGAAGACCGTCAGGTCCAGGGCGTCGTTCGGGACCCGCAGCGCATAGCCGTCTGCGATGGAGACCAGCACCTCGGAGGGCCTGCGGATCTCCCGGCGGGGTTCGATGACGGAGCGCAGTCGGGAGACGTACGTGCGGAGGGCTGCCACGGCTTGGGTCGGGGGCCGGTCGCCCCACAGGGCGTCGACGAGGTCCTGGGTGGTGACCGGACGGCCGCTCTGCAGCAGGAGGGTGGTCAGGACGGCTTGCTGCTGGGGGGACCCGAGGGAAAGAGGCCTGCCGTCGAGCCATGCCTGGACCGGACCGAGGACTTGGAAGCGCAGCGCAGGGGCCTGCGGTGTCTCCCTCAACTCCATGAAGTCCCCCGATAGCCTGTGGTGTTGATCTCGTGAGAGGGCGCTCGGCGGTCCGCCGCGGTGCTTCAGCTTAGGCGGACGCCCGACTCCGCCGGACGGCCCCGCAAGCCCCACGATGTTTATCGGACATTTAATCAACCCTACGATACTGTCCCCGCGCCCGCGCCAAGCAGGTCGGGCTGAAGGCAATTGATGACCGAAAGGCGGCCGCCCAATGGCCAACGACCAGAGCGAGACCCCGGTGCCGTCGACGCCCGAGGGCGAGGCGCGGACTTCGGCTGCCGCTGTGGAGGCCGGCCAGGCTGTCGAGGGCGCGGTGGCGGCGACCTCGCACCCGACCGAGTACTCCGAGCCGGGTGCGGACCGGAAGGACGCCTTCGGGAACGAGGTCTTCGGTGACGAGGCCGAGCACGTGGTCGAGCCCGTCAAGCCGGCCGGCGACGAGCCGGGCAAGACCTATGAGCCCGAGAACGTCGTCTCCGGCTGCCCGTAAAGAGGTCGGCCGAGTGCCCCCGCGTCCCTCCGGGCGCGGGGGCGCTGTTGGTTATGTGCGCGCCAATTCGTTTGCGGGGCCATTGCGGTGCCCGATTACCGTCCGCGGTGCACGCTTCGTGACCGGCCTCGTCCGTAACGTGCTCGACGGCAGGCGAGGGGCGTTCCGGAATTCTGGATTCACCAGGGGATTACGGGCGCCGAATGGTGCGGTTTGCCTGGATTTTGCCGAAATTACGAAGCCGGCCTCATTCAGTCGACTCGCGGGGCTCGGGGGCGGGTGAGACGTGGTGGGGTTCGGCGGCCCATTCGCGGCCGCCGTGCTCGGGGCGCAGGTAGTGCTCGCCGCCGATGGTGTCCATGTAGATGCCGGTGCGTCCGGTCCTCCGGTCGAGGACGAGTTCACCCACGTGCGGCCGGTAGGCCGGGGCGTTGCGCTGTCGGGTGCTCACCGCACTGCTCCTTCGCTCCGTCAGCGACTGGCAGACATCTCTAGAGAAGCTAATATCTCTAGAGATGTCAACGGTCGTATCTCCTTATCAGCGGCCGCGGGCGCGCCTACGATTCATCCGAGGGAGAGGGAGCGGCGATGACCGGCAGCAGTGGCGACAAGCAGCCCAAGTACCAGCGGATCGCCGACTCCCTGAAGGCGGCCATCGACGCGGGCCGCTACCGCGCGGGCGACCGGCTGCCCGGCGAGAACGACCTGATGGACGAGTACGGCGTGGCCCGGATGACCGCCCGCCAGGCGCTCGGCGTGCTGCAGAGCGAGGGCATCGTGGAGGCCCGCAAGGGCTCGGGGGTGTTCGTCCGGGACTTCCGGCCGCTGCGCCGGCGCGGCATCCAGCGGCTGGCGCAGGGCCAGTGGGGCTCCGGCCGGTCGATATGGTCCGCGGACATCGACAACCGCAGCCTGGTGGTCGACCAGGTGTCGGTCACCGAGCAGGGCGCGCCCGAGCACGTGGCCCGGGTGCTCGGGGTGGACCCGGGCGTCCCGATGTGCGTGCGGCACCGCCGCTTCGTCCTGGACGGCAAGCCGGTGCTGCTCTCCACCTCCTACCTGCCGGCCGTCCTGGTCGCCGGCACCGCGATCACCCGCGAGGACACCGGCCCCGGCGGCACCTACGCCCGGCTGGCCGAGATCGGCGCCAAGCCCGTGCACTTCCGCGAGGAGGTCCGCTCCCGGATGCCCGGCGGTGAGGAGGCGGCCCGCCTCGAACTCTCCGCCGGCACCCCGGTCATCCTGATCTGCCGCACCGCCTTCGCCGACGAGGGCCAGGTCGTCGAGCTCAACGAGATGATCCTGGACGCCGCCTCCTACGTCCTGGAGTACGACTTCGACGCGTAGGACGGGGTCAGTCGACGATCGGCCGGCGGATGTCCTGCTCGCGCAGTTCGGTGACCACCCGGGCGACGGTGGCGAAGTCGTCGTCCAGGTGGAGCACGGTCATGTCGTGGTGGACGGCGGTGCCGGCCGGCAGCAGGTCTACCAGTCCGGCCGCGCGGTGCTGGCCCTTCTGGGTCAGCTTGTACTGGGCGCCGTCCACCCAGTCCCAGATCGACTCGGGAGCGCTGACGGCCGGCCCGAAGAGCGCGGTGAGTTCGTCCTCCAGGTCGTCCCGGTGTGCCGAGTCGCGGGCGGAGAACAGGATCTCCGCCCGGGTCGACTTGCTGATCCTGATCAGGCGATGAAAACCGCCCCGGGCGCGGCGGGCGCGACCGGGGCGGTGGGACGGACGGGGCGGGGGCGGTCACTCCTTGGAGCGCACCCGCAGGTTGGTGATCAGCGGGCCCTCGGTGGTCTCGCGGAAGAAGTCGTTGCCCTTGTCGTCGACGACGATGAAGGCCGGGAAGTCCTCGACCTCGATGCGCCAGACGGCCTCCATGCCGAGCTCGGCGTACTCCAGCACCTCGACCTTCTTGATGCAGTCCTGGGCGAGGCGGGCGGCCGGGCCGCCGATGGAGCCGAGGTAGAAGCCGCCGTGGGCGGCGCAGGCGTCGGTGACCTGCTTGCTGCGGTTGCCCTTGGCGAGCATGACCATGGAGCCGCCGGCCGCCTGGAACTGGTCGACGTAGGAGTCCATCCGGCCGGCCGTGGTGGGGCCGAAGGAGCCGGAGGCGTAGCCCTCGGGGGTCTTGGCCGGGCCGGCGTAGTAGACCGGGTGGTCCTGGAGGTACTTGGGCATGCCCTCGCCGGCGTCCAGGCGCTCCTTGATCTTGGCGTGGGCGATGTCGCGGGCGACGACGAGCGTGCCGGTGAGCGAGAGCCGGGTCTTGACCGGGTACTTCGACAGCTCGGCGCGGATCGCGGACATCGGCTGGTCGAGGTCGATGCGCACCACGTCGTCGTCGAGGTGTTCGTCGGTGGTGTCCGGCAGGTACTTCGCCGGGTCGGTCTCCAGTTGCTCCAGGAACACGCCCTCGGCGGTGATCTTGCCGAGCGCCTGGCGGTCGGCGGAGCAGGAGACGGCCATCGCGACCGGCAGCGAGGCGCCGTGGCGCGGCAGCCGGACCACGCGGACGTCGTGGCAGAAGTACTTGCCGCCGAACTGGGCGCCGATGCCGATCTTCTGGGTCAGCTCGGTGACCTTGGCCTCCAGCTCCAGGTCGCGGAAACCGTGGCCGGTCTTGGCGTCGCCGGAGGTCGGCAGGTTGTCCAGGTAGTGCGCCGAGGCGTACTTGGCGGTCTTGAGCGCGAACTCGGCGCTGGTGCCGCCGATCACGATCGCCAGGTGGTACGGCGGGCAGGCGGCGGTGCCGAGGGAGCGGATCTTCTGCTCCAGGAACGAGAGCATGCTGGCCTCGTTCAGGATGGCCTTGGTCTCCTGGTACAGGTACGACTTGTTGGCCGAGCCGCCGCCCTTGGCCATGAAGAGGAACTTGTACGCGTCGCCGTCGGTGGCGTACAGCTCGATCTGGGCCGGCAGGTTGTTGCCGGTGTTCTTCTCGTCCCACATGGTCACCGGGGCCATCTGGGAGTAGCGCAGGTTTAGCTTGGTGTACGCGTCGAACACGCCGCGGGCGATGGCGGACTCGTCCGCGCCGGAGGTGAGCACGTTCTGGCCGCGCTTGCCCATGACGATCGCGGTGCCGGTGTCCTGGCACATCGGGAGGATGCCGCCGGCCGAGATGTTGACGTTCTTCAGCAGGTCGAGCGCGACGAAGCGGTCGTTGGGGCTGGCCTCCGGGTCGTCCAGGATGCGGCGCAGCTGGGCGAGGTGCGCGGGGCGCAGGTAGTGGGAGATGTCGTGCATCGCCTCGGCGGTGAGCAGGCGCAGCGCCTCGGGCTCGACCTGGAGGAAGGTGCGGCCGCCGGCCTCGAAGGTGGAGACACCCTCGGAGGTGAGCTTGCGGTACGGGGTCGGGTCAGCACCCAGGGGGAGCAGGTCGCTGTACTCGAAGTCTGGCGTGGGAGCCATCGGGGCGGTCCTTAGGGGTCCAGTGGTCCGGCTGCGTCGGCGAAGCACCATCCAGGGTAGGACCCGGCCGCCGGACGCATGCGGACAGGTCAGCCTTGCGTGACCGGGCTCACTCGGGCAGCAGTGCGAGCGATTAGGCTTGGGCCGTGGACAACTCGCCGTCGCAGGACGACCCGGGGCAGCCGACGGTGCCGGCGCCCGTTCCCCTGACCAAGTCCGAACCGAAGCCCCAGGCCGAACCGAAGTCCCAGCCCGAACCGAAGCCCCAGGCCGAACTGAGGCCCCGGCCCAGGCCCGAGGCGAACGCCCCGGTGGCGCAGGCGGAGATGCGGGTCTCGGACGCCGACCGCGAGCGGACCGCGGAGCTGCTGCGGGACGCCTACGCCGAGGGCCGGTTGGACGCGGACGAGCACGCCGAGCGGATCGAGGCCGCGTACGCCGCCAAGACCTTCGGGGACCTGGTCCCACTGACCAGGGACCTTCCGGCCCACCGGTCGGTGTCCTTCGACAAGCCGCCGCTGGACGCCTCGGCGCCGGCCCCCGCGCCGGCCCGGCCGCTGGCGCCGGCGCGGCACGAGGCCCCGTCGGTGGTGGCGATCTTCGGCGGCGCCTCCCGCAAGGGCCGCTGGCGGGTGGGCTCGCACCTGACGGCCTTCACCGCGTTCGGCGGGGTGGAGATCGACCTCACCGACGCCGTCTTCGAGTCCCCCGAGGTGGAGATCACCGTGACGGCGGTTTTCGGCGGGGTCGACATCCGGGTGCCGGAGAACGTGACCCTGCTCGGTTCCGGGGTGGGCATCTTCGGCGGCTTCGACGTCCGGGAGCAGACCGCGGCGGACCCGTACGCTCCGGTCGTGCGGGTCAAGGGCCTTGCCCTGTTCGGCGGTTGCGAGGCCAAGCCGCGCCGGGGCAAGAAGCTCAAGGAGTGGGTCCGCAAGCAACTCGGTACGGAATAGCCCGAATTGACCTGACGAGTGCCCGGCCGGGAATCAACTCCCGGCCGGGCACTCGGCGTTGTGTCCGGTGCACTCCGTAGTCGATTGCGTGCAGTGTGCATGAATCGCGGCCGGGCGGGGTAGTTCCTTCCGCACATCGCTTCTTGTACGGCTGTGCACCGGAGGCGGCCCAGCGGCCGCCCCGGGCGTTGGACAGCGGGGGTTCGCAGCCGGCAGGGGAGCGAGGTTCCCCGTGTCCGAGAGCCTCGTCAGGAGTACGGCCGTGCTGCATCCGATCGAGTCCCGCACCACCTCGCCAGTCGCCGCCGCCCAGTTGCTGGAGCGCCGGCCGGCCGTCCGCCCGCAGCCGCAACCCCCGGGCGGTGGCCAGGGCACGGCCGCGGGCGAGGACAATCCGTGGCACACCGGTGCGGCCTGTCGGCGGGACGAGGTGGGGCTGTTCTTCGCGCCCTCGAAGGAGCCGACGGCGGCCCGGCTGTCGCGGGAGGAGCAGGCCAAGCAGGTGTGCGCCCGCTGCCCGGTGCTGCTGGAGTGCCGTGAGCACGCGCTGGCCCAGCCGGAGCCGTACGGGGTCTGGGGCGGGCTGACGGCGGCCGAGCGGCGGGTGGTGCTGGCCCGGCGGCGGCGCCGGGACGCCGAGCTGCGCGAGGCGGCCCGGGTGGCCACGACCGGGCGCCGGATAGCCGGTTGACGCCGGGCCGAGGACCGGCCCGGTACGGCGGCCGCCCCGACGACGGCCTCGGCGGGACCGCGCCCGCCACCCGAATCGCGCCCGGCGTCGAGCTCGCGCCCGCCCGCCACGGCGGCCGGAGACGCAACGCGGCCCCGGCGGAGGGGGATTCCGCCGGGGCCGCGCCGCGCGGTGTCCGGGTCAGTTGGCCCGGTCGAAGTCGATCGCGCTGTACGCCCGCAGCTTCGACAGCTTGTGGACGGAGTTGATCTCGCGGATCGTGCCGCTCTTGGAGCGCATCACCAGCGAGCTGGTGGTGGCGGTCTCCGAGCGGTAGTGGACGCCGCGCAGCAGCTCGCCGTCGGTGATGCCGGTGGCGACGAAGAACACGTTCTCGCCGCTGACCAGGTCGTTGGTGGTGAGCACCCGGTCCAGGTCGTGCCCGGCGTCGAGGGCCTTCTGCCGCTCGGCCTCGTCCTTGGGCCACAGCCGGCCCTGGATGACACCGCCCATGCACTTCATCGCGCAGGCCGCGATGATGCCCTCGGGGGTGCCGCCGACGCCCATCAGAAGGTCGATGCCGGTGCCCTCGCGAGCGGCCATGATGGCGCCGGCCACGTCGCCGTCGGAGATGAACTTGATCCGGGCGCCCGCCTCGCGGATCTGCTGGACCAGGTCGTCGTGGCGCGGGCGGTCGAGTACGACCACCGTGACGTCCTCGACGGCGCTGCCCTTGGCCTTGGCGACCCGGCGGATGTTGACGGCCGGCGGGGCGGTGATGTCGACGAAGTCGGCGGCTTCCGGGCCGGCCACCAGCTTGTCCATGTAGAACACGGCGCTGGGGTCGAACATGGTGCCGCGGTCGGCGACGGCCAGCACGGCCACCGCGTTGTTCATGCCCTTGGCGGTCAGCGTGGTGCCGTCCACCGGGTCGACCGCGACGTCGCACTCGGCGCCGGTGCCGTCGCCGACCCGCTCGCCGTTGTAGAGCATCGGGGCTTCGTCCTTCTCGCCCTCGCCGATGACGACCACGCCGTTCATCGAGACGGTCGAGACGAGGGTGCGCATCGCCTTGACGGCGGCACCGTCGGCTCCGTTCTTGTCTCCCCGGCCGACCCACCGGCCGGCGGCCATCGCCGCTGCCTCGGTGACCCGGACGAGCTCGAGCGCGAGGTTCCGGTCCGGAGCCTCGGGCGCGACCTCCAGGGCACTGGGAAGGTGGTGCGGGTACTGCGTGGTCATCGTCGTTACCTCTCTGTACGCGACGGCCAGTGAGCGCCCGACTACTGCCAGGTCGAACGCCGTGGTGAGGGTAGTGCGATCGTATCTGCCCACGAGATGACTGTCTGTGGCGCGGGTCGCCACCCCGGATCGGAAACCACCGGTTCGTCCCGCTTCACCCGTACGTGCACACCCCGGGTGGACCCGGCGGAATGTGGATGAGTCACCATGAGGGGGTGGCTGCAGAGAGCAAGGGCATGAGGGGTCGGCAGACCGTACGGGACATGGTCCTGTCGATGCTGGCGGTCGGTTTCGTCGTCTGGATCGGTTACCTGTTCCTCCCGCACGACGCGAACAGCGACCCGGTGCACGTGGTCGAGTACAAGGTGGCGGCGGCCTCGGCGAAGCGGGCCGCGCCGTACCCGCTGCTGTCCCCGGACGGGCTGTCCGACAAGTGGCGGGCCACCTCGGTCAGCTATACGCCGGCCGGCATCAACAACGGCAAGGGCAATGCCTGGCACCTGGGTTTCGTGACCCCCTCCGGCCAGTACGCGGCGGTCGAGCAGGCCGACGTCCCGCGCGAGAAGCTGCTCGCCGACAAGGTCGCCGGCGCCCAGCCGGACGGCACCTCGGACGGCGCCGGGCGCAGTTGGGACCGGGTGCAGGGCGAGAAGGCCCGTGCGCTGGCGGTCCAGACCGGCTCGGCGACCACCCTGATCACCGGCACCGCCTCCTACGAGGAGCTGGCCGAGCTGGCCCAGGCGCTCAAGTAGCGGCCGGCCGCCCCGCGAACGCGGAAGGGCCCGCACCGGACGAACCGGTGCGGGCCCTTCGCCGTGTCGCCGCGGATCAGACCGTGGTGACGACCTCGTCGTAGGCCAGGCGCGGGGAGCGCGGGAACCAGGCGTCGTCGCCCGGCTTGCCGATGTTGACCACGGCCAGCACCGAGTGCTCGCCGTCGCCGAAGAACTCCTTGTTGATGCCCTCGCCGTCGAAGCCGGTCATCGGGCCGGCGGCCAGGCCGGCGGCGCGCACGCCGATGATGAAGTAGGCGGCCTGCAGGGCGCCGTTCAGCTTGGCGGACTGCTCACGGACGGCGCGCTCCGAGAAGAACACGTCCTTGGCCTGCGGGAAGTGCGGGAACTGGGTCGGCAGCTCCTCGTGGAACTCGTTGTCCGCGGCCAGGATGGCGACCAGCGGGGCGGCGGCGGTCTTGGCCTTGTTGCCGTCCGACAGGTGCTGGACGAGGCGCTCGCGGCCCTCGGCCGAGCGGACCAGGACGACGCGCAGCGGCTGCTGGTTGAAGGCGGTCGGGCCGTACTTGACCAGGTCGTAGATGGCCTGGACCTGCTCCTCGGTGACCGGCTCGTCGGTGAAGGTGTTCGCGGTGCGGGCCTCGCGGAACAGCAGGTCCTGAGCGGCGGCGTCGAGTACCAGGGCGTCGGTGGTCATGCTTCTGCACCTCATGCGGGAGGGGGTTCGTCGGAGTGACCGGCGCGGCCGATCAATTCCTCCAACATAGGTGAAGATTCAACGATTCCCCAAGTGATTGTGACCTGCCCCACACCCACCGGGTGCTGCCCGGGGGGGGGATCACTCGCCGCCCGGGGCCCCGCCCTCCTCGGCGGCCAGCGCGGCGTCCAGGCGGGCCCGGGCGCCGTCCAACCAGCGCTGGCAGACCTTCGCCAGCTGCTCGCCGCGCTCCCACAGCGCCAGCGACTCCTCCAAGGAGGTGCCGCCGTTCTCCAGCTGCCGGACCACGTCCAGCAGCGCGTCCCGGGCGTGCTCGTAGCCCAGCGCGTCGTCCGGGGTCGGCGCCGCCGCGTCCTGCTGCTGCTCCTGCTGCTCTGCCATGCGTGCCAGCGTAGGGGCTGGCGCCGACAGGGGCGGCTCCCACGGGCCGAAACCCGGGTCCGGCGAGCACTCGATCACGCCCTCCCGGCCGCGCTCCCCCCAGCCGTCACCGGTCCTGGCCGGCCACGGCCGACCACGGCCAGCCCCCGGCTAGTCCCGTTGCTCCGGCGCCACCGTGACGTCGAGGCCGCCGCCCGACACCCGGGCGTGCAACCCCTCCCCGGCCGTGACCTGCGCCGGATCCGTCACCACCGAGCCGTCGGCCCGCTGCAGCACCGCGTAGCCGCGCTCCAGGGTGGCCGAGGGGGAGAGCGCGACCACCCGGGCCAGGGTGTGCCCGAGGTCGCTCTGGGCGTGGTCCAGCCGGTGCCGCAGGGTGCGCCGGGCCCGCTCCAGCAGGCCGGCCACCTCCTGGCCGCGGCCGTCCAGCATCCGGTGCGGGGCGGCCAGCACCGGGCGGCTGCGCAGCCCGTCCAGTCCGTGCAGCTCGCGCTCGACCCGGGACCGCACGTGCCGGCGGGCCCGGTCGCGCAGCTGGCGGACCTTGGCCAGCTCCTCGCCGACGTCCGGAACCACCCGTTTGGCGGCATCGGTCGGTGTGGAGGCGCGCAGGTCGGCGACGAAGTCCAGCAGCGGTTGGTCCGGCTCGTGTCCGATCGCGCTGACCACCGGCGTACGGGCGGCCGCGACCAGCCTCACCAGCCCCTCGTCCGAGAACGGCAGTAGGTCCTCCACGCTGCCGCCGCCGCGGGCCACGATGATCACGTCCACCTCGGGGTGCTCGTCCAGCTCCCGGACGGCCGCGCTCACCCGCTCCACCGCGCTGACCCCCTGCACCGGGACGTTGCGCACCTCGAAGCGCACGGCAGGCCAGCGCCGCCGGGCGTTCTCCAGCACGTCCCGCTCGGCCGCCGAGCCCCTCCCGGTGACCAGCCCGACGCACTGCGGCAGGAACGGCAGCCGCTGCTTGCGCGCCTCCGCGAACAGTCCCTCCCCGGCCAGCCGCCCCTTCAGCTGCTCCAGCCGGGCCAGCAGCTCGCCCAGGCCCACCGGCCGGATCTCCGAGGCCCGCAGCGACAGCTGCCCGCGCGCCGCGTACCACTCCGGCTTGGCGTGCACGACGACCCGCGAGCCCTCCTGCACCACGTCCGCGACCTGGTCGAACACCGAGCGGAAGCAGGTCACCGTGAGCGATACGTCGGCCTGCGGGTCGCGCAGGGTCAGGAACACCACGCCCGCCCCGGGGCGGCGGCTGAGCTGGGTGATCTGCCCCTCGACCCACACCGCGCCGAGCCGGTCGATCCAGCCGCCGATCAGCGCGGAGACCTTGCCGACCGGGAGCGGGGCTTCGGGGGAGCTGGAGTTGGCCATGCGTACGAGGCTAGCGGCGCCCGCCGACACCGTCCGCCGTAGCGCCCTGCACGCCGAGCACCACCAGGCCGACCGCCAGCCAGACCAGCCCGACCAGCTGAGCGGTGGTGGAGGCCTCGTAGACCACCGCGCCGATCACCGCGATCCCCAGCAGCGGGACGACCAGGTGCCGCAGCCGGTCCCGCGAGCCGTGCCGGACGGTGTACCAGCCGACCACCGAGGCGTGCAGCAGCGCGAACGCGGTCAGCGCGCCGACGTTCACCACCGAGGTCAGCTGGTCCAGCCCGTCGTCCCGCTCGGCGGCCCAGACCGCCGCCGCCATGGTGACCACGGCGGCCGCCAGCAGCGCCCGGCGCGGCACCGCGCTGCCCGGGTCGACCGACCCGAGCAGCCGCGGCAGCCGCCCTTCCCGGCCCATCGCGAAGACCAGCCGGCCGGCCGCCGCCTGCCCGGCGAGCGCCGCGAAGGCCGCGCCGATCGCCTTGCTGGCCGCCACCAGCACGTGCAGCCAGTGGCCGACGCCGCCCTCCACCGTGTCGTAGAAGGCCGAGCCCTGCGCGGCCGGGTCGGCGGCCAGCTGCTGCGGGGTGGTCGGCTCCAGCACCGCCGCCAGGTAGGTCTGGGCGACGAACAGCACCCCGGCGAGCGCCAGGCACCACAGCACCGCTCGGGCCACCGCCGCCGAGGCGCCGACCGCCTCCTCGACGAAGGTCGCGATCGCGTCGAAGCCCAGGTAGGAGAGGACCGCGACGGACACCGCGGAGAGCACCGCGGTCGGCGAGAAGACCCCGACGGCGGTGAACGGGGTGTCCCAGCCGCGCCGCGCGCCGTCCCGCGCCAGCACCACCACGGCCGCGACCACGAACACCACCAGCACCGCGATCTCCAGCGCGAGCACGGCGAAGCCGACCGCGGCCGCCGTCCGCACCCCGGTCAGGTTGAGCGCCGTGGTCACCACCACGGCGACCGCCGTCCACACCCAGCGGGAGACCTCCGGCACCAGCGAGTGCAGCGCGATCCCGGAGAACAGGTAGGCCACCGCGGGGATCAGCAAGTAGTCCAGCATGGCCATCCACCCGGCGACGAACCCCGGCCCCTCGCCCAGCCCGGCCCGCGCGTAGGCGAACACCGAGCCGGTCTGCGGCACCGCGCGCACCATCTGGGCGTACGAGAAGGCGGTGAAGCCCATCGCGACGGTCGCCGCCAGGTAGACGGTGGCGACGGCGCCGTGGCTCTTGGCGTCCAGCACGCCGAACACGCCGACCGGGGCCATCGGGGCGATGAACAGCAGTCCGTAGACCATCAGATCGCGGACGCCCAGGGTGCGGCGCAGGCCGCTCGGCGTCGGCTGCTCGCTCACAGCGCTCATGGAGACCAGATTTGAGCACTTTCCACCCCTCTGCGACCGGAAAGCGCCCGCCGTCGGCGCGGCTCCCCGTCCCGGGCGGCGGGCCTCCCGACCGCCCGTACGATGGACCCATGTCCAACACCGCGCAGCGCCGTGTCCTGCTCGCCGCCCCCCGGGGCTACTGCGCGGGTGTCGACCGCGCCGTGATCGCCGTGGAAAAGGCCCTGGAGCAGTACGGGGCGCCCATCTACGTCCGCAAGCAGATCGTCCACAACAAGTACGTGGTGCAGACCCTGGAGAAGAAGGGCGCGATCTTCGTCGACGAGACGGAGGAGGTGCCCGAGGGCTCGATCGTGGTGTTCTCCGCCCACGGCGTCGCCCCGGCCGTCCACGACGAGGCGCGGGCCGGCAAGCTCGCCACCATCGACGCGACCTGCCCGCTGGTCACCAAGGTGCACAAGGAGGCCGTGCGCTTCGCCGACGAGGGCTACGACATCCTGCTGGTGGGCCACGAGGGCCACGAGGAGGTCATCGGCACCATGGGCGAGGCCCCGGACCGGATCCACCTGGTGGACGGTGCCGAGGACGTGGCCAATGTCCAGGTGCGGGACGAGTCCAGGATCGTCTGGCTGTCCCAGACCACGCTGTCGGTGGACGAGACCATGGCCACCGTCGGCGAGCTGAAGAAGCGCTTCCCGGCGCTGGTCAGCCCGCCCAGCGACGACATCTGCTACGCGACCCAGAACCGCCAGGTCGCGGTCAAGCAGCTGGCCCCGGAGACCGACCTGCTGATCGTGGTCGGCTCCAAGAACTCCTCCAACTCGGTCCGGCTGGTCGAGGTCGGCCTGGAGTACGGCGCCAAGGCGGCCCACCTGGTCGACTTCGCCGAGGAGATCCAGGAGTCCTGGCTGGAGGGCGTCACCACGGTCGGGCTGACCAGCGGCGCCTCGGTGCCGGAGATCCTGGTCGACGGCGTGCTGGAGTTCCTGGCCGCGCGCGGTTACGACACGGTCGAGACGGTCAAGACCGCCGAGGAGCACCTGATCTTCTCGCTGCCCAAGGAGCTGCGCCGCGACCTGCGCTCCGAGGCGGCGGGCAAGCTGTAACGCGTTTCGGCCGAACGCGTCGGACCCGGCGCCCGGTGCGGGCGCCGGGTCCTTCGCCGTCCGGGACCGGGGGTGCTCTTTGCTGTGCACCCCCGCCCGGGCTCTCGTAACTTTGTGCACAGGCTGTGGACGAGCCGGTCCGCGGCCGGACGGCGGAGGGTGGAGCGATGACGGCGGTATTCGGCGTGGACATCGGCGGTTCGGGCATCAAGGGTGCCCCGGTCGACCTCGCCCGGGGCGTGCTGGCCCAGGAGCGGCACAAGGTGCTCACCCCCCAGCCGTCCGAGCCGGAGGCCGTGGTCGCCGCCGTCCGCGAGGTGGTCCGGCACTTCGACCACCAGGGCCCGGTCGGGCTGACCTTCCCCGGTGTGGTGGTCGGAGGCCGCACCCGGACCGCGGCCAACGTGGACAAGGGCTGGATCGGCCTGGACGCCGAGGCCCTGTTCCGCGACGCGCTGGACCTGCCCGCGACCGTCCTCAACGACGCGGACGCGGCCGGCCTCGCCGAGACCGCGCACGGCGCCGGGCGGGGCGAGCCGGGCGTGGTCCTGGTGCTCACCTTCGGCACCGGCATCGGCAGTGCGCTCTTCGTCGACGGCGCGCTGGTGCCCAACACCGAGCTGGGCCACCTGGAGCTGCGCGGCAAGGACGCCGAGCGCCGGGCGTCCTCGGCCGCCAAGGAGCGGCACGACCTGAGCTGGGAGCAGTGGGCCGGGCGGGTCGACGAGTACCTGGACCTGGTGGAGATGCTGTTCTCGCCGCAGCTGATCGTGATCGGCGGCGGGGTGAGCCGCAAGCACGAGAAGTTCCTGCCGCTGCTGAAGGACCGCGGGGCGCGGGTGGTGCCGGCGGAGCTGCGCAACGACGCGGGCATCGTCGGGGCGGCCATGGCGGCGGCCCGGGCAGCGGGCTGACACCCGCGCGCCGGGCCGTCAGCGGGAGCGGTGGAACCGGCGCTGGGCGACGAAGCGGGCCAGCACGATCAGCGCGGCCAGCCCGGTGCCGGAGAACAGCCAGCCGGCCCGCAGCGCCAGCCCGGTCGCCAGCGCCACCACCTGGGCGGTGACGCCCTCGGAGGTGACCGGGGCGAGCAGCAGCAGGCCGAGCGCGAAGGCGATCGGCCCGCTGATCGGGGCGGCCAGCAGGTCGGCGTAGCGGACCCGGACGGCCAGCTGGAAGCAGACCACCAGGTAGCCGAGGCCGAACAGCCAGCCGAGGTCGTCGAAGAGCACCCGGTCCAGGCCGGCCACCGCGAGCGTGGCCAGCACCGCGACCACGCCGGTGCCGATCGCGGTCAGCCGGGTCGGCCGACCGGTCCGGCGCCGCCCGTAGACGCGCAGCCGGCGCTTCGGGGCGGGGCGCGCGGCGGGCCGGTCGGCCACCGGGCGCAGCCGGGAGGGGGGAGCCGCGGGGGCTCCGGCGCTCTCGGGCGCCCGGCCGGGGCCGGGGACGGCGGCCGAGGCCGCGCCGTTCGGCGGACGGCGTCTGGGCCCTGGCGGCTGGGTACGGATGCTCTGCTCCACCCGCCCAACGTACGGTCCGATCATCGCCACACTGTGTAATGGACCGTTCAGGTCTTGTCCCGTGTCCCAGGATGGCGTACTCCTGTGATCGTCACTCAAGGGGCTGACCTGCTCGGCCGAGTCGACACATCATGATCATCTGATCACCGTACGGGGGGCCGCATGACCACCGCATTCACCTTCGAACGCCTCGACCACGTCCAGCTCGACATCCCGGCCGGCGCCGAGGACGAGTGCCGCGCCTTCTGGTCCGGCGTGCTCGGCATGACGGAACTGGCGAAGCCGCCGGTGCTGGCGGCCCGCGGCGGCTGCTGGTTCCGCGGCGGCGGGGTCGAGGTGCACCTCGGTGTCACCCCGGACTTCCGCCCGGCGAAGAAGGGGCACCCCGGCATCCTGGTGCGCTCCCTGGACGCCCTGGCCGAGCGGCTCACCGCCCACGGCCACGAGGTGGCCTGGGACGACCACCACCCCGGCCACCGCCGCTTCTACTCCGCCGACAAGCTGGGCAACCGGCTGGAGTTCCTGGAGCCGCTGCCCGCGCAGACCGAGGCGTGAGCCTCCGGGGGAGCTGCCCGTAGACTTGGGGGTCGGCCCGTACGGTGCCGACCCAACTCCTCCAAGCCCACGGGACTGCGCTTCATGTCGCTCACGATCGGAATCGTCGGCCTGCCGAACGTCGGCAAGTCGACCCTGTTCAACGCCCTGACCAAGAACGACGTGCTGGCGGCCAACTACCCGTTCGCCACCATCGAGCCGAACGTCGGCGTCGTCGGCGTCCCGGACGGGCGGCTGGCCAAGCTCGCCGAGATCTTCGGCTCCCAGCGCATCCTCCCGGCCACCGTCGACTTCGTCGACATCGCCGGCATCGTGCGCGGCGCGAGCGAGGGCGAGGGCCTGGGCAACAAGTTCCTCGCCAACATCCGCGAGTCGGACGCGATCTGCCAGGTCGTGCGCGCCTTCACCGACCCGGACGTGGTGCACGTGGACGGCAAGGTGTCGCCCAAGGACGACATCGAGACCATCCACACCGAGTTGATCCTGGCCGACCTCCAGACCATCGAGAAGGTTCTGCCGCGGCTCCAGAAGGAGGCGCGCCTCAAGAAGGAGACCGCCCCCGTACTGGCCGCCGCCGAGGCCGCGCAGGCGGTCCTGGAGACCGGCAAGACCCTCTTCGAGGCCGGCTTCGACACCGCCCCGATCCGTGAGCTGCACCTGCTGACCGCGAAGCCCTTCCTCTACGTCTTCAACGTGGACGAGGACGAGCTGGCCGACGAGGACTTCAAGAACGCCCAGCGCGAGCTGGTCGCCCCGGCCGAGGCGATCTTCCTCAGCGCCAAGATCGAGTCCGAGCTGATCGAGCTCGACGACGCCGAGGCCCTCGAACTCCTCCAGTCCATGGGCCAGGAGGAGCCCGGCCTCGCCACCCTCGCCCGGGTCGGCTTCGACACCCTCGGCCTGCAGACCTACCTCACGGCCGGCCCCAAGGAAACCCGCGCCTGGACCATCAAGAAGGGCGCCACCGCCCCCGAGGCCGCCGGAGTCATCCACACCGACTTCCAGAAGGGCTTCATCAAGGCCGAGGTGATCTCCTTCGACGACCTGGTCGAGACCGGCTCCATCGCCGAGGCCCGCGCCAAGGGCAAGGCCCGCATCGAGGGCAAGGACTACGTCATGCAGGACGGCGACGTGGTGGAGTTCCGCTTCAACGTGTGATCGGCGCCTTACTGTGCGCTAGGTGATTCGTCAAGTGTGCAGCTCGGAAGGGGTCGGCTCCTTTGGGAGTCGACCCCTTCGTCATGGCGGTGCTGGATCGGTGCTGGATGAGAGCCGCCGAAACCCTGTTCTTGCAGGTCGGAGCACTGTCTTGGATGTTCCGCTTCAACGTCTGGCCGACCGCACGGCTCGAAGGGGCCGGACTCCCACGGGTCAAGAAGGTCAACGATGACCACGGCGCCATCGAGATCGTCTCCGGGCACGGGAACGCCGTGCTGGTGTCCGCCGAGGACTACGCGGCCCTGCGTGAGGGCTCGTACCTGCTGCGTTCGCCTGCGAACGCCCGGCGATCGCTCAAGGCGTACGAGAACGCCCTGGGGCGGACCAAGCTGGTCGAGCGTGAGCTGATCGACCCCGATGTGGCCGATGCGGGGCAGGGCGTCACGTGAGGCTCGTCTTCGAGGAGCAGGGCCGGGAGGACTACACCTCCTGGCTCAAGGACGACCGCTGGATCCTCGCCCGGCCGAACAGGCTCATCGAGGAGGCTCTGCGGGATCCGTTCTCCGGCATCGGCAAGCCCGAGCCGTTGAAGTTCCAGCCGCCGGGCGCCTGGTCGCGGCGGATCGACGACGAGCACCGCCTCGGCTACTCGGTCACGGACCGGGAGATCCTCATCCTGGCGGCCCGCTACCACTACTGATGGCTGGCTGCGAGTTCGATGCGCCGGGCTGATTCCGTGCTGACTCGGCCTCAGTTCTCTTGGTGGTAGCGGCACTGGGCGATCAGGATCCGGTAGTCCTCCGGCGAGACGATGACCGGAGTCCCGTGCACGCTGTGCCGAGGTGCTCAACGCGGTCACGGACGACCGTGAGGAGGCGGTGATCGCCCGCGCGGGACACGAACCGGTGGCCGGCTCATCGGCGGCCCGCCCCACGCTGTCGCGGCCCGGTCGGTCCGCCCGGGCGGTCAGGCCTGGACGGTGATGGTCAGGACGCCGTCGGGGGCGGTGGCGACGGTGACGGCGTCGAGGGTGGCGGCGAGGGCGTCCGGGTGGTGGGCGGCGGCGCGGGGGCCGATGCCGATGACGCGCATGCCGGCCGCGCGGGCGGCGGCGATGCCGGCGCCGGAGTCCTCGAAAGCGAGGCAGTCGGCGGGGGCGAAGCCGAGGGCGGCGGCGCCCTTGAGGAAGCCCTCGGGGTCGGGCTTGCTGGCGCCGACGGACTCGGCGGTGACCAGGACGGGCGGCATCGGCAGGCCGGCGGCGTCCATCCGGACCTGGGCCAGCGGCAGGTCGGCGGAGGTGACCAGGGCGTGCGGGAGGCCGGCCAGCGAGGCGAGGAAGGCGTCGGCGCCGGGGATCCGGACGACGCCGTCGGTGTCGGCGCGCTCCTCGGCGAGCATCTGCTCGTTCTCGGCGAGGTTGACCTCGACCGGGCGGTCCGGCAGCAGGACGGCCATGGTCGCGTGGCCCTGGCGGCCGTGGACGACGGTGAGCGCCGCGACCGGGTCGAGGCCGTGCCGCTCGGCCCAGCGGGTCCAGCAGCGCTCGACCACGGCGTCGGAGTTGACCAGGGTGCCGTCCATGTCGAGCAGGAGGGCGCGGGCGGTGAGCCGGGTGGGGGTGGCGGTCATGGGGCTGCTCCAGGAGGAGGGGGCGGAAGGAGGGAGGGCGGGTGAGGCTTTTGTTTCTAGATGATACAAAAGATCACGGGAGCAGGTGGGCGTTGACCGCCCGGGCCTCCTCGGCCAGCTCCGGCAGCTCCACCACCGCGACCCCGGCCGCCTCCAGCAGGGCCGTGCCCTGGCAGTCGGTGACGAAGAGGTCCGGCTCGCGCCAGGCCACCACCACCCGCGGCACGCCCGCCGCGATGAGCAGCCGGGCGCACGGCACCGGGCGCGAGGCCCGTCGGCCGCAGGGCTCCAGGCTGCTGTAGACGGTCGCCCCGCGCAGTCGGGGGTCGCCCGCCGGGAGCTTGGCCAGGGCCGCCTCCTCGGCGTGGTCGTGCGGGTCCGCCTCCCGGCTGTAGCCCTCGGCCAGCACCTCGCCGTCGGCGCCGACGACCACCGCGCCGACCGAGAAGGCCGTCGCCGAGGGCGGGCAGCGGCGGGAGAGTTCGACCGCCCGGCGCAGGTGGTCGAGGTCGGTGGCGGCGGGGTGGGTCACGGCGCGGGCTCCTTCGGGGCGTACCTGAGCAGGACGACGTCGCCCACCGTACGTGCCTCCAGCAGGCGCATCCGCCGGGCCGGGCCGCCCGGGAACGCGGCCGGGCGGACGAACCGGGGCGCCCCCTCCTGGCCGACCAGCAGCGGGGCGACCGCCAGCTGGAGTTCGTCCGCCAGGCCCCGGGCCAGGAACTGGGTGTGCACCCCGCCGCCGCCCTCCACCATCAGCCGGCGCACCCCGCGCGCGCCCAGGTCGTCCAGCACCGCGCCGAGGTCCACCGAGTCGCCGAGCGGGACCACCTCGGCCAGCCCGTCGAGCCGGGGCGCCAGCACCGCCGCCCCGGCCGCCGTGGTGTAGGCGAGCTTGGTGCCGCCGGTGTGCCAGAAGCGCAGGTCGGCGTCGAGGGCGCCGCTCGCGCTGAGCGTCACCTTCAGCGGGTGCTCCGGGCGCCCGGCCGCCACCCGGGCGGCCCGCCGGGCGGGGTCGTTGACCAGCAGCCGCGGGTTGTCGGCGCGCAGGGTGTTGCCGCCGACCAGGACCGCGTCGGCGGCCGCCCGCTCCGCGTCGACCCGGTCGAAGTCGGCGGCGCTGGAGAGCAGCAGGCGCTCGGGGGAGGCGTCGTCGAGGTGGCCGTCGAGCGACACGGCGGCGCTCAGCAGGACGAAGGGGCGCTGGCCGGGGCCGGGCATGGGCGGGACCGTTCTGTCGGGGCCGTTCGGTCGGGGCGCCTCCACGGTACGGCGGCCCGGGGCGGCCGGGGCGTGCGGTGGTCGCTATGTGAGACGGATTTTCTCGCCATGCGGGATGAGGCGTAGCGTCGAGGTGTCGCGGAGACGGAACGACGGAACACCGACCACCCTCAGGGGGAGCCATGTCCGGACCACAGCCCACCGCCTACACCCACGGCCACCAGGAGGCCGTACTGCGCTCGCACCGCTCCCGCACCGCCGCCGACTCGGCCGCCTACCTGCTGGACCGGCTGCGGCCCGGCCAGGCGCTGCTGGACGTCGGCTGCGGCCCCGGCACCATCACCGCCGACCTGGCCGAACTGGTCGGCCCGGCCGGGCGGGTGGTGGCCGTGGACGCCTCCGCCGAGGTGCTGGAGCAGGCCGCCGGGTACGTCGCCGGGCGCGGCCTGTCCAACGTGGTGTTCGAGCTCGCCGATGTGCACCGACTGCCGTACCGGGACGGTGAGTTCGACGTGGTGCACGCCCACCAGGTGCTGCAGCACGTGGCCGATCCGGTGGCCGCGCTGGGCGAGATGCGCCGGGTGACCGCCCCCGGCGGGGTGGTCGCCGCCCGGGACGTCGACTACGCCTCGATGACCTGGTTCCCGGAGGTGCCGGCGCTGGACCGCTGGCTGGAGCTGTACCGGCGGACCGCCCGCGCCAACGGCGGCGAGCCGGACGCCGGGCGGCGGCTGCTGTCCTGGGCCCGCGCGGCCGGCCTCACCGAGGTCACCGCTAGCACCGGCACCTGGACGTTCGCGACGCCCGAGCGGCGTGACTGGTGGGGCGGGATGTGGGCGGACCGGGTGACCGGCACGGCCTTCGGCCGGACGGCGGTGGAGCGGGGTTTCGCGGACCGGGACGAGCTGGCCCGGATCGCGGACGGCTGGCGGGAGTGGAGCGCCGCCGAGGACGGGTGGTTCTCGATGCTCCACGGCGAGATCCTGGCCCAGGTCCCGGAGGCCGGACCAGGGCGGTGACGGCCGGGCGGGTGTTCGGAAAGATCGGGTAAAGTCGCGCGACCGTCCAGATCGGGCCCGCCCGGCCCGAGCGGCGGTGTCGAGAGCCGAAACGCCGAGTAAGAGGCCCGCTCCGGCGGGTCGGGGGAGCCGACGTGTCCAAGCCTGAGTCCGGGCCGCCCGCCGCCGCGGGGCCGGACCCGCGGGTGGACTTCCGCAAGGAAAAGGAACCGGACACCGGGGCCGCACCGGACGCCGGGGCCGTAGTGAACCCCGAGAGCCCCGAGAGCCCCGACGGCGCGGCGCCGGAGGCACTGAAGGCGCCGGAGACCCCGGAGCTCCCGGGGACGAAGGTCGCCCCGGACCCGCGGGACCCATGGGCCCCGCCGGCCGACCCGCCCGCCCCGGCGCCGTCGCAGGCCCCGCCCCCGCCGCCGCCCCCGCCGCTGCCGGCCGGCGGCTGGGCCTCGGTGTCACCCGCCGCCGAGTCCGGCTTCCGGCCCGCGGCCCCGCGGCCGCGGCAGAACCCGGCCCCGCACCAGCCGCCCCACCCCTACCCGCCGTACCCCCACACCCCCCTCAACCCGTACGACCCCCGGCCGGAGCCGCGCACCAACGGCTTCGCCGTCGGCTCGCTGGCGACCGGCCTGAGCCTGCTCTCACCGGTGGCCCTGGTGTTCGGGGTCATCGCGCTGTTCCAGATCAGGCGGCGCGGGCAGCGCGGCCGCGGCATGGCGGTGACCGGTCTGGTGTTCGGGGCGGCGGGCACGGTGCTGCTGTCGCTCGCCCTGGGCGCGGGGGACTTCGGTCCCGCGCGGGACGGGCGCGGCGGCGGGTACGCCCAGAAGCCGCCGGCCGGATCCGTCCGCTGGTCCGCCCTGAAGGCCGGGGACTGCTACACCTCCTCCGGCCTGAGCGGGAAGCCGGACGAGAACGGCGACGAGACGGTCTCCTGGGTGCGCCGGGTGGCTTGCTCGGAGCGGCACAACGGCGAGGTGGCCGGCACCGCGAAGGTCCCCGACGGCGGGGGCCCCTACCCGGGCGCGGCCGTCGTGCGCGAGCGGGCCGCGACGCTGTGCCGCACGGTGCTCGACGACTACGCGCTGGACCAGTGGGCCGTCCCGGACGGCATGGACGACGTCTACCTCTACCCGAGCGCCGGCAACTGGGCGGTCGGCGAACGGTACGTCACCTGCGCCTTCGAGGACCGCGAGGACCAGCACCTGGGGACCGTCCGCACCGACCGCCGCAGCCTGACCTCGGTTCAGCTGGCCTACCTGGAGGCCGTCCGGGGCTTCAACACGGCCTATGTGGACGCGCCCGCCAAGGACGTGGCCGTCGCCGAGGCCGAGTACCGGTCCTGGGCCCGGAGGATGGCCATGGCCTCGCGGGCCGAGGCCGCCGCGCTGCGCCGGCCGACCGCCGAGTGGCCGACCGACGTCCAGCCGAAGATCGACAAGCTGGCCGAGACCCAGTCCCAGGCGGCCGCCGCCTGGGACGCCGCGGCCACCGGCAGCGACCTGGCGGGGGACCTTCGCCGGGCCCGCGCGCTGGTCGCCAAGACCACTCCGCTCAGCGTGGACGTCCGGCGCTCGCTCGGCCTGTCCACCGGCGAGCAGGTGCCCGACCTCCGGGTCTGAGCCGCCCGGCCGCCGGGTTACCCGGCGTTAACCGCGCCCGTACCTGCCGGTAGCGAACGGCCCGTAGGGTCACCCCGGTGTCCCCGGCCCGACCCCCACGCCGGCCGGGGACACCGGGTGCGCTCCCCGGTACCCTCCCGGCATGAGCACCTTCCGGGTGATGCGACAGGACGACAACGGCAACCGCTTCCTGGTCGCCGCGGACCTGCCCGAGGCCGAGGCACACCGCCTGGCGGCCGAGTTCGAGGCGCGCGGCCACAAGCAGCTCTACTGGGTCGAGTCCCAGGAGCCGGATCCGGTCCCCTAGGCTCGGGGCATGGACCAGACCGGCGAGACCACCACCGGGACCCCGCTCCGGATCGTCGTCGGCGGGGTGCTGATCCGAGGCGGCCGGGTGCTCGCCGCCCGCCGCAACTCGCCCGCAGCGGTCGCCGGGCGCTGGGAGTTCCCCGGCGGCAAGACCGAGCCCGGCGAGACCGAGGCGCAGGCGCTGGAGCGCGAACTGCGGGAGGAACTGGGCGTACGGGCGCGGGCGCTGCGGCGGCTGCCCGGCGCGTGGACCGTGCGCCCGGGGCTGGAGCTGCGGTTCTGGGCCGCCGAGTTGCTGGCCGGCGAGCCGAGTGCGCTGGCGGACCACGACGAACTGCGCTGGCTGGGCCCGGCGGAGCTGGAGTCGGTGGACTGGATCGGCCACGACCGGGAGGTGCTTCCGCAGGTCGCGGCGCTGCTGGCGACGGCGGGCGACGCGCAAGCCGCCGGATAGGTCAATCGGACAAGACGACCCGGCAGCCGGGATAGCCTGGGCTCTGCTGGGTATGTCACTTTTCGGCACTATTCGTCACCAGTCGGTGAGCCGTCCCAGCCGGCGACGCCGATCCCGACCAGAGCCGGAGGCCCCGTCGGTGTCGACAACCGGGAACGGCGGCGGGGGAGCGCGGCGGGCGGGCACCGCCGCCGCCCGCGCCCGGCTGCGCCGCGCCGCCCGTCCGGCCGCCCCGCAGCCGCCGTCCGGCCGTCGGCGCGGCGGCTCCGCCGTCCCGGGCGCCGCGCCGCAGCCCGTCCAGCCGGCGCCGACCCTGGCCGTCCCCGAGGCCGGTGTCCAGTCCGGCCTGCGCAGTCGCCCCGGCCGGCCGTTCCCCGGCGGGCCGGCCGACGCCCGGCAGGGCCTGGGCGCGCCCCCCGACGGCAGCCTGCTGGACATGCTCAAGGTCGCCATCGCGATCCTGGACACCGCGGGCCGGGTGGTGCTGTGGAGCCCGGCCGCCGAGGAGCTGCTCGGCTGGCCGAGCGAGCTGCTGGTCGGCCGCCGGATCGAGGAACTGATCCCGGACCAGGAGCAGGTCGCCCGGATCCGGGCCGCCGTCCAGGACACCCTGCGCAACGGCCGCTGGGCGGGCAACGCCGAACTGCGCGACCGGGACGGCGTGCCGGTCGCCGTGGACGCCCGGATCTCCCTGCTGGTGGACGGCGACGGCACCCCGTTCCTGCAGGTCAACCTCGCCGAGGCAGCCGGCGTGCGGGCCGTCGAGCGGGACCTAGCGGTGCGCGACGCGCTGTTCGAACAGTCCCCGCTGGGCATCGCGATCCTGGACACCGACCTGCGCTACACCGCCGTCAACCAGACCCTGGCCGAGATGAACGGCGTCGCCCTGGAGGACCACGTCGGCCGCACCATCGGCGAGACCCTGCCCGAGCGGGCCGCCGACGAGATCACCGCGATCCAGCGCCAGGTGCTGGCCACCGGCGAGCCGGTCATCGACGTCACCCTCGCGTCCCCGGTCACCACCCGGGCCGGCTACCGCTCGATCTCCTACAGCCGGATGACCGACCGGTCCGGCCGGGTGCTCGGCATCTCCGGCACCGTGATGGACGTGACCGAGCGCTACCGCGCGGTGGCCAAGGTCGAGCACGCCCGGCGCCGGCTCTCGCTGCTCAACGAGTTCGGCTCCCGGGTCGGCGACCTGCTCGACGCCGCCCGGATCGCCCAGGAACTCGCCAGCTCCGTCGTCCCCCGGCTGACCGACCACTCCGCGGTGATCCTGCTCCAGGCCGTCGCCCACGGCGACGACCTGCCCCGGCACGGCCACGACCGGCGCACCTCGCTGCTCCAACTCGGCACCGCCTCCGTCCAGGACGGCCCCGAGGTCGAGGTGATGCTCCGGCGCGGCGCCCGGATCACCTTCGCCGAGGACTCCGCCTGCGGCCGGGTGCTGCGCACCGGCGTGCCCGAACTGCTCTCCGGCGCCGACCAGTTGGACGACGTCACCTACCCCGGCGACCCCAAGATGCAGGCCGCCCACGACCTAGGCGTCCACTCGATGCTGGTCGTCCCGCTGCGCGCCCGCGGCATCGTGATCGGCCTGCTGCTGGTCAGCCGGGCCGGCTACCGCGAGGGCTTCGACCGCGATGACCTCGCCTTCACCGTCGAACTCGCCGACCGGGCCGGCAGCTCGCTGGACAACGCCCGGCTGTACGCCCGCGAGCGCACCGCCGCGCTCACCCTCCAGCGCACCCTGCTCCCGCAGCAGGTCCCCCAGCCCACCGGTGTCGAGGTCGCCTACCGGTACGTGCCCGGCAGCAGCGGCACCGAGGTCGGCGGCGACTGGTTCGACGTCATCCCGCTGCCCGGCGACCGCACCGCGCTGGTGGTCGGCGACGTGATGGGCCACGGCCTGCGGGCCGCCGCCACCATGGGCCGGCTGCGCACCGCCGTCCGGGTGCTGGCCGCCCTCGACCTGCCGCCGGACGTCCTGCTGCGGCACGTCCACGAGCTGGCCGACGACCTCGCCCAGGGCCCGGACGAGGCGCTGCTGGCCACCTGCGTCTACGCCGTCTTCGACCCGGGCACGGCGATGCTGACGGTGGCCAAGGCCGGGCACATCCCGCCGGTGCTGGTGGTGCCCGGCGAGGAGGCCACCGAGCCGACCCGCACCGGCGGCCCGCTGCCCGGCGGGGTCGGCCGGATCCTCGACCTGCCCTCCGGCGCCCCGCTCGGCGTGGGCGGAGTTCCGTTCGAATCGGTCGAACTGAAGATCCCCGAGGGCAGCCTGCTCGCGCTGTGCACCGACGGCCTGGTGGAGTCCCGGGACAAGGACCTCGACGTCGGCCTCGGCCGGCTGGTCACCGTGCTCCAGGACCCGCACGCCTCCATCCAGGCCGCCTGCGAGGCGGTGCTCGACACCATGGAGCAGGGCCGCGAGCCGGACGACGTCGCCCTGCTGCTGGCCCGGCTCGGGCACGGCCAGGCCGGCACCCCGACGGCCGGCTGGACCCTGCCCGCCGAACCCACCGCCGTCTCCCGGGCCCGCCGGCTGGTCCGCGCCACGCTCGCCGAGTGGGGCGTCGAGGACCTCACCGACACCGCCGAACTGCTGGTCAGCGAGCTGGTCACGAACGCCGTCCGGTACGCCAGTGCCCCGATCGGGGTGCGGCTGACGCTCGGCGAGACGCTGCTGGTCGAGATCTCCGACCCGCTGCCGGACCCGCCCCGGGAGCGCCACGCGGCCGAGGCCGACGAGGGCGGCCGGGGTCTGGAGCTGGTCCACCGGTTGGCGCTGCACTGGGGCGCCAGGGCCGAGGGGATCGGCAAGGTGGTCTGGTTCGAGCTCGCGCTGCCGGGTAGTGACCCGACAGAGTGACGCGAGTAGAACCGCAGGAGAACGGTGCTGCATATGCCATCGGGCGCCCAGGGGGAGCGCGCGCCCCGGAAGGGGGCGCGGGCGTGGCATTGTGGTTGCGCGGGCGGTAGGACAAAAACCTTCGCCCGATCTGATGTTGTGATGTTGAGGGCGTGTGAACGCACCCCTCGATGATGAATACTCGGTCTTCTCGACATCCGGACGGTCGCGGGTTGGAGGGGTCGGTCCGTTGAACAGCACTCCGGCGCGGAACGCGCCGAGCAGCAGCGGTCATGCCGCTGTGCCCGGGCAGGTCGGGTCCCCGCACCTGCCCGCACCGGCGGCCCCGCCGGCCGTCGGCGCCGCGGGCCCGGACCGGTCCGGGCACCGGGGCGCCAACCCCACGGCCGAACCCAGGCCCTGGGGCGCCGGGGACCCGGGCTCGATCTACGACTACATCCGGGTCGCCACCTTCGCGATCGGCCCGGACGGGCGGATCAGCCAGTGGAGCGAGCGCGCCGCCGAGTTCTTCGGTGTCGCCGCCGCCGAAGCCGTCGGCTCGGACCCGATCACCACCTTCGTCCCCCGCGAACTCTGGCAGCGCGGCCGAGCCCGGCTGGAGCGCACCCTGGCCGGCGAGGAGTGGGTCGGCACCACCCCCTACCGGGACGCCGTCGGCGGCGAGGGCCTCGCCGAGCTCTACCTGATGCCCGACAGCGCCCTGCCCACCGCGGGCGCCACCTGTCTGGCCGTCGACCTCGGCCGACTGCGCCGGATCGAGACCGACCTCGCCGCCTCCGAGGCCGTCTTCGGCCAGACGCCCACCGGCTTCGTGCTCTTCGACGACCGGCTGCGGCTGCAGCGGGTCAACGACGCCTTCGCCTCCGGGATGGGCCTCGTCCCCACCGACCTCGAGGGCCTCACCCCGCACGACCTCTTCCCGCCGTCCGAGGCCGACCGGCTCAGCGCCGCCCTGCGCAAGGTCCTCGCCACCGGCGAACCCGTCTTCGACCTGCGCTTCCACAGCGCCGTCCCGACCCGGGAGGGCAACCGGCTCTGGGCCGTCTCGCTGTACCGGCTCAACGGCGCGGCCGGGCAGCCGATGGGCGTCGCCGGGCAGGTCTCCGACGTCACCAGCCGGCACGTCGCCGAGCGCGAGGCCGACGGCGTGCGCCGCAACCTCGCCCTGCTCAACGAGGCCAGCGCGCACATCGGCTCCACCCTCGACCTGGAGACCACCGCCAAGGAACTCCTGGACGTCGTCGTTCCGCCGTTCTGCGACCTCGCCACCGTCGACCTCTACACCGCGCTGCTCTCCGGCGAGACCGTCCCCAGCGCCGGCCGGCTCGGCGACACCGTGCTCACCGACGGCAGCGGCGAACTGCGCCGGGTCGCCGTCTCCAGCGTGATCGGTGGGGCCTCCTCGGTGCTCGGCTCCGTCACCGGCCTGCCGATCGCCGAAGCCGGCGGCACCCTCTGCTACCCGCGCCGCTCCCCGCACGCCCGGGCGCTGCGCACCGGCCGCAGCGTCGTCCCCGAGCCCGGTCGCGACCCGCTGCTGCGCTCCACCCTGATCGTCCCGCTGGTCGCCCGCGACCAGGTCCTCGGCCTCGTCCAGCTCTCCCGGGCCATCGGCAGCGAGCCCTTCGACGCCCGCGACGTGGCGATCGCCGAGGAACTCGTCGCCCGCGCCGCCGTCTGCATCGACAACGCCCGGCTCTACCGCCGCGAGCACGAGCGGGCGCTGATCCTCCAGCGCAGCCTGCTGCCCCCGGGCAACCCGGCCGCCAGCGGCCTGGAGATCGCCTGCCGCTACCTGCCCAGCAACAACAACACCGAGGTCGGCGGCGACTGGTTCGACGTCATCCCGCTGCCCGGCAACCGCACCGCCCTGGTCATCGGCGACGTGATGGGCCGTGGCCTGCGCGCCGCCGTCGCCATGGGCCAACTGCGCACCGCGGTACGGACCCTGGCCATGCTCGACCTCGACCCGGCCGAGGTGCTCGGCGCGCTGGACGAGATCGCCCGCGGCCTCGGCGACGACTCCGTCCCGGCCGGCCCGCCCGCCCCGTACGGCCGGCTCACCTCGACGGCCGACGAGGAGGCCCGCGAGGTCTACCTGGCCACCTGCGTCTACGCCGTCTACGACGCCGTCACCCGCCGCTGCGTGTTCGCCAACGCCGGCCACCTGCCGCCCGTCCTGCTCAGCCCCGGCGAGCCCGCCCGGATGCTCGACGTGCCGCCCGGTCTGCCGCTCGGCGTCGGCGGCGAGCCCTTCGAGGAGGTCGAACTGACCCTCCCGGACGGCGCCGTGCTCGGCCTCTACACCGACGGCCTGGTGGAGAGCCGCAAGCACCAGCTGGACGAGGGCCTGCGCGCCTTCCGGGCCGCGCTCGCCGACCGCGGCAAGGGCCTGGAGGACCTCTGCGACCACGTCCTCGGCGAACTCGACCCGCACCACGGCGAGGACGACATCGCGCTGCTGATGGCCAAGGTGCACGCCTTCCCCGAGGACGCCGTCGGCAACTGGTTCCTGCCGCCCGAGCCCACCTCCGTCGCCAAGGCCCGCGAACTGGCCTGCAGCTGGCTGCTCGCCCGTGGGCTGGAGGAACTGGTCGACACCACCGAGCTGCTGGTCAGCGAGCTGGTCACGAACGCGCTCAAGCACGGGCGGGGCGAGATCCGGCTGCGCCTGCTGCGCGACCGCAGCATGGTCTGCGAGGTCTGGGACGACGGCTACGCCCAGCCCCGGCAGCGGCGCGCCCAGGAGACCGACGAGGGCGGCCGAGGCCTGCAGCTGGTCAGCCTGCTGGCCGAGCGCTGGGGTAGTCGGCGCACGCCCAAGGGCAAGATCGTCTGGTTCGAGCTGGCGCTGTAACCGGGTCCGGCGCTGGGCCGTCCGGGTGCAGTCGCCCGGGGGGACGTCGTGTCGGCGCGGGCCGGGGCGGGCGGGCGGCGTTCGATGTCCGCCATGCGCGTCCGCCAGCTCACCGCCGCAGCCGTCGCGCTGCTGCTCGCCGCCGCTCTCGGCGGCTGCTCCGACGACCCGGTCCGCGGCCCCTCGGCCGCACCCGCCTCGGCCGACCCCACCGCCACCACCGGGGACGTCCGGCCCGCCGACCGCGACGCCGTCCAGGACGGCGGCACACTGCACTGGGCACTGGACGGCGTCCCGACCACGCTCAACGTCTACCAGCGCGGCGCCGACACCGACTCGGCGCTGCTCGCCCACGCGCTCTACCCCTCGCTGTTCCGGCCCGACGAGCACGGCCGGCTCGTCCCCGACCCGGACTACCTGGTCGGCGCCGAGTCCACCCCGCCCGGGCAGCAGCCCCAGGTGGTCACCTACCGGCTCAACCCGCACGCCGTCTGGAGCGACGGCACCCCGCTGACGGCCGCCGACCTCACCGCCCAGCGGGCCGCCCTGTCCGGGCTGGACCCGGCCTACCGGGGCAGGCGGGCCGCAGGGTACGACGCCGTCGACTCGGTCACCCAGGGCGGTGACCCGCACGAGGTCAAGGTGACCTTCCGGCGGCCCTACGCCGAGTGGCGGGCGCTGTTCGGGCCGCTCTACCCGGCCGCCGAGACGGCCACGCCGGAGACCTTCAACCGGGCGCTGGCCGGCACCGGGCACCTGAGCGCCGGGCCGTACGCCCTCACCCGGTACGACGCCGAGGACGGGCGGGTCACCGTGCAGCGCAACCCGCTCTGGTGGGGGGACCTGCCGAAGACGGACCGGATCGACTTCCTGGCCGCGCCGCCCGAGCGGCGGCTGGACGCGCTGGACCGGGGGCGGCTGGACATCGCCCCGCTCACCGCGACGGTGGACCGGGCGGAGCCGGTCGCGACGTCGTCCCCCTCGTCGTCCCCTTTGCCCGCCGCCGCTCCGCCCGCCGCCGCGCCCGAGGCGGCGCTGCGGCGGGCCGAGTCGCTGCCCGGGGTCACCGTCCACCGGGCGGCCGCCGCCTCGCTCACCCAGCTCACCCTCAACGCCGAGCGCGGGCCGCTCACCGAACCGGGCGTACGGCGGGCGGTGGCCCGGGCGCTCGACCGGGGACGGATCGCCCTGGCCGCGCTCGGCCCGCTCGGGCTGCCCGGCGCCCCGCTCGGCAGCCACCTGCTCGCCGCCGACCAGGAGGGCTACCGGGACGACAGCGCCGCGATCGGGCCGGACGACCCGGCGCGGCTGCTGGACGAGGCCGGCTGGAAGCTGGCGAGCGGCACCACCCGGGTCAAGGACGGCAGGGAACTCACCCTGGGCCTGCTCCTCCCGGCCGGCTCCGCGACCGCCCGGCGCACCGCCGACGCGCTCGCCGCCGACCTCGCCCGCTACGGCATCGCGGTGAAGCCGCAGACCGCGCCCACCGACACCTTCGTCCAGGACCACCTGGCCGCCGGGGACTACGACCTGGCGCTCTTCTCCTGGCCGGCCGGCCCCAGCCCGGCCGCCGAGCAGCGCGCCGTGTACGCCAAGCCCCGGCCGGACGCCGACGGGGCGCTCGACTCCGGCCGGAACTACGGTCGCAGCGGCACGGAGGAGATCGACCGGCTGTTCGACCGGGCGGCCGCCGAACTCGATCCGGCGGCCCGGCTGGACCTGCTGCAGGAGGCGGACGTACGGATCTGGGAGCTCGGGCACTCGGTGCCGCTGTACCAGCGGCCGGAGCTGGTCGGGGTGCGGGCCGGGGTGGTCGGGGCCGGGGTGTTCGGGTTCGGGTGGCCGCGGTTCCAGGACGTGGGCTGGAAGCGTTAGACGCCCCGCGCGGCCCGGGGGTGTCGGGTCACGAACGGAAGGGTGTCGGAACGCGACCGCCGGGTGAAGAGGGTGTGACCCGCCTGTGATCTTGGTCCCGCCCGACCTGCTCGTTTCTGCCCCCTTGGGCGCTTCCCCGTACCATAGGGAAAAGCCGAGGCATGTCCAGATGCCCGGCGGGTGGACCGGTAGTAGCAGGCGGAACGGGTGGCAGCGGCCGAGGGCCGCAAGTGCGCGTCTCGCGGCCGGGCCCGCCGTAACCCACGATTCCGGGAGAATCCGCTAGGCATGCCCACGCGCAACGACATCCGTAACGTCGCCATCGTCGCCCACGTCGACCACGGGAAGACGACCCTGGTCGACGCCATGCTGAAGCAGGCCGGCGCCTTCGCCGCCCACCAGCACCTCGACGACCGCATGATGGACTCGAACGACCTGGAGCGCGAGAAGGGCATCACCATTCTCGCGAAGAACACGGCGGTCAAGTACCACCCGAAGGATGGTGGCGCGCCGATCACCATCAACATCATCGACACCCCGGGCCACGCCGACTTCGGTGGCGAGGTGGAGCGCGGCCTGTCGATGGTGGACGCGGTCGTCCTGCTGGTCGACGCCTCCGAGGGCCCGCTGCCGCAGACCCGCTTCGTGCTCCGCAAGGCGCTCTCGGCCCGCCTGCCCGTCATCCTGTGCATCAACAAGACGGACCGCCCGGACTCCCGGATCGACGAGGTCATCAACGAGACCTACGACCTGTTCCTGGACCTGGACGCGGACGAGGACCAGATCGAGTTCCCGATCGTCTACGCCTGTGCCCGTGACGGCGTCGCCTCGCTGACCAAGCCGGAGAACGGCACCGTCCCGGCCGACAGCACCAGCCTGGAGCCGTTCTTCTCCACCCTGCTGGAGCACGTGCCGGCCCCCAGCTACGACGAGGACGCGCCGCTCCAGGCCCACGTCACCAACCTGGACGCGGACAACTTCCTCGGCCGCATCGCGCTGCTGCGCGTCGAGCAGGGCGAGCTGCGCAAGGGCCAGACCGTGGCCTGGATCAAGCGCGACGGCTCGATCTCCAACGTCCGTATCTCCGAGCTGCTGATGACCGAGGCGCTCACCCGCAAGCCGGCCGAGGTGGCGGGCCCCGGTGACATCTGCGCCGTCGCCGGCATCGGCGACATCATGATCGGCGAGACCCTGGCCGACCCGGAGAACCCGATCGCGCTGCCGCTGATCACGGTGGACGAGCCGGCCATCTCGATGACCATCGGCACCAACACCTCGCCGCTGGTCGGCCGTGGCGGCAGCGGCAAGGGCGCGGACGCCAAGTCCGGCGCCAAGGTGGACCGCAAGGTCACCGCCCGTCAGGTGAAGGACCGCCTGGACCGCGAGCTGATCGGTAACGTCTCGCTGCGCGTGCTGGACACCGAGCGTCCGGACGCCTGGGAGGTGCAGGGCCGCGGTGAGCTGGCGCTGGCCATCCTGATCGAGACCATGCGCCGCGAGGGCTTCGAGCTGACCGTCGGCAAGCCGCAGGTGGTCACCAAGGAGGTCAACGGCAAGACCCACGAGCCGGTCGAGCGCCTCACCGTGGACGTGCCCGAGGAGCACATGGGTGCCGTCACCCAGCTCATGGGCATCCGCAAGGGCCGGATGGACAACATGTCCAACCACGGCTCGGGCTGGGTCCGGATGGAGTTCGTCGTGCCGTCCCGCGGCCTGATCGGCTTCCGCACCGAGTTCCTCACCAACACCCGCGGCACCGGCATCGCCCACTCGATCCACGAGGGCCACGAGCCGTGGTTCGGCACGCTGACCACCCGCAACAACGGCTCGCTGGTCGCCGACCGGGCCGGTGTGGTCACCGCCTTCGCGATGACCAACCTGCAGGAGCGCGGCGTGCTCTTCTGCGAGCCGGGCACCGAGGTGTACGAGGGCATGATCGTCGGTGAGAACTCGCGCTCCGACGACATGGACGTGAACATCACCAAGGAGAAGAAGCTCACCAACATGCGGTCGTCGAACGCCGACGTGGCCGAGTCGATCGTCCCGCCGCGCAAGCTCTCGCTGGAGCAGTCGCTGGAGTTCTGCCGCGAGGACGAGTGCATCGAGGTGACTCCGGAGACGGTTCGCATCCGCAAGGTCGTGCTCGACCAGAAGGACCGCGGTCGCACCGCCTCGCGCGCCAAGAAGGCGTGATCCGGACGGCTTGATCGGCCTTTGGCCGGAATGCTTCGCCCCCCTTTCCAATGGAGAGGGGGGCGAACTTTTTCAACTACTCCAAGTTGTCGGGGCCGCTATTAACCGAATAGCGCTCATCACACCCAGGTGTCCGCTGAGCGAACGTGGCAGTTCGTCATCCGTGACGACTGTCCGTTTGGTGCCTGTCTGGCTATGTCTCAAATGTCCGGTTTTCGAAACTTACCGACTGTTCATGTGACCTAATTGAGATCGTCACTGGTCACTTTCGTGTCCGTGCGTGACGGATAGTGGGTGCAGTCAGGCTCGGGTCAAGGGTGAACGCGCAGGGGTGCGCGCCGAAACCACGAGCGCGGACGGCATTGCGGGTCCGGTTACTACCGTTCCGCGGTGCCTTCCTCGTCGCAATCGTCGAATTCAGGAGGCACACCGATGCGTGGTGTGAGCCAGGCCAAGTGGGTTGTCGCAGCTGTTGCTGTCGCGCTCGCCGCGACTGCTTGTAGCAGCAGCGGCGGCAGCGACTCCTCCGGCGGGAGCTCGGACAGTGCCGCGGTTGACCCGGCGGGCGTCTTCAGCTACCAGAGCGCGGAGCCGCAGCGTCCGCTGCAGCCGGCCAACGCCATGGAGAACCAGGGCGGCCGTATCGTCAAGCAGCTCTTCACGGGCCTCGTCGACTACGACCCCGCGACCGGTGCGCTGCGCAACCAGGTGGCCGACAAGATCGAGACCACCGACGCGAAGAACTACACCGTCACGCTGAAGTCCGGCTGGACCTTCCACGACGGCACCCCGGTCACCTCGCAGTCCTTCGTCAAGTCCTGGAACTGGTCCGCCAACCCGGCCAACAGCCAGATCAACTCCGACTGGTTCTCGGACATCGTCGGCTACGACGCCGTCCACCCGGACAAGGGCGACCCGACCGCCAAGGAGATGTCCGGCCTCAAGGTCGTCGACGACACCCACTTCACCATCGAACTGACCGCCCCCGTCTCGTACTTCACGTACAAGCTCGGCTACTCGGCCTTCTTCCCGCTGCCGGAGGGCTTCTTCGCGGACCCGAAGGGCTACGGCGAGAAGCCGGTCGGCAACGGCCCCTACCAGTTCGTCTCGTGGGAGCACAACAAGGCCGTCACGCTGAAGGCGTACGACAAGTACACCGGCATCAACAAGGCGAAGAACGGCGGAATCATCTTCCGCAACTACACCGCCCCCGAGGCCGCGTACAAGGACCTGATGTCCGACACCCTGGACGTCCTGGACCAGGTCGACTCGACCGACCTGCCGAAGTACAAGGACGACCTGGGCAAGCGCGCCGTCGACTCCGCGCAGGGCGCGATCCAGAACATCTCGTTCGCGATGTACCAGCCCGAGTGGCAGGGCGCGGACAAGGCCAAGGTCCGTCAGGGCCTGTCGATGGCGATCGACCGCGACACCATCACCAAGACCGTGCTGAACAACAGCCGTCAGCCCGCCGACTCGTTCGTGGCGCCCGGCGTCATGGGCTACAAGGCCGGCACCTGCGGCGACGCGTGCAAGTACGACCCGGCCAAGGCCAAGCAGCTCATCCAGGAGGGTGGCGGCGTCCCGGGCAACAAGATCACCATCCTCTACAACTCCGACGGTGGTCACAAGGAGTGGGTGGACGCGGTCTGCAACTCCATCCGCCAGGCGACCGGCGTCGAGTGCCTCGGTGACCCGAAGCCGGACTTCAAGACCTCTCGTGACATCATCACGAAGAAGCAGGTCACCAGCATGATGCGTACCGGCTGGGTGCAGGACTACCCGCTGAACGCCAACTTCCTGCGTGACGTCTACGGCACCGGTGCCGCGGCGAACGACGGCAGCTACTCCAGCCCCGAGTTCGACAAGCTGGCGCACGAGGCCGACGCGGCCACCACGGTCGAGAAGACCGCGGAGCTCTACCAGCAGGCCGAGGCCGTTCTGGCCAAGGACATGCCGCAGATCCCGCTCTGGTACTACAAGACCAACTCCGGCTACTCCAACAACGTTCAGAACGTGAAGTTCAACTCCTTCGGCGACCCGGTCTACACCGACGTCGAGGTCAAGAAGAAGAAGTAATCGGTCGGCACCGCCTGACCCGGTGACAACGGCCGGTGCCCGTCCCATCCCCACGAGGGCGAGGACTGGCACCGGCCGTTGGCACGCCGACTTATCTCTTGCCGGGTTGACGGGCCCGGCAGAGTCATACATGGAGGCACGATGGGGCGCTTTGTCGCGAGGCGACTGCTCCAGATGATCCCGGTGTTCCTCGGAACGACCGCACTCATCTTTTTCATGGTGCACTTGCTGCCCGGCGACCCGCTGGCAGCACTGTGGGGCGACAAGGCGCCGGACCCGGTGCAGCTCGCAGCCCTGAAGCACCAGCAGGGACTCGACCAGCCGCTGCTGCAGCAGTACTTCACCTACATGGGGAAGCTGCTCACCGGTGACTTCGGGACCTCACTGGACGGCCGACCGGTGCTCGACAAGATCACCGAGGCGCTGCCGGTCACGGTCCGGCTGGCGCTGTTCGCGTTCGTCATCGAGATCGTGCTCGGCATCGGCATCGGCCTGTTCGCCGGCCTGCGCCGCGGCAAGGCGTTCGACAAGGGCGCGCTGGTCCTCACCCTGCTGCTGATCTCGATCCCGGTCCCGGTGCTGGGCTTCGTCTTCCAGACGATCTTCGGACAGAACCTCAAGTGGGTGACCCCGACCGTTCAGGACAGCAACGACATCACTCAGTTGACGCTGCCGGCCATCGTGCTCGGCTCGCTCTCGCTGGCGTACGTCGCGCGCCTCACCCGTACCTCCATAGCCGAGAACATCAAGGCCGACTACGTCCGGACCGCGGTGGCCAAGGGCCTGCCGCGCCGGAAGGTGATCGGCACTCACCTGCTGCGCAACTCGATGATCCCGGTGGTCACCTTCCTCGGTACCGACCTGGGCGCCCTCATGGGCGGCGCGATCGTCACCGAAGGCATCTTCAACGTCAAGGGTGTCGGCCACGCCCTCTACCAGGCGATCAACATGAAGGAGGGCGCGACCGTCTCCGGTTTCGTCGCCTTCTTGGTGCTCGTCTACCTCGCCGCCGGCCTGATCGTCGACCTGCTTTACGCGGTCCTGGACCCGAGGATCCGTTATGCCTGACCTGACCGAGAAGAAGACGGCCGAGGAGATCCCGGCCCAGGCCGCGGTCGCCGCGGTCGCCAAGCCGGAGAAGGCCCGCAGCCTCGGCTCCGACGCGTGGCACGACCTGCGTCGCAAGCCGATCTTCGTGATCTCCGCGCTGCTGATCCTGCTGCTGATCGTGATCGCGATCGCCCCGGGCCTGTTCACCTCGGTGGACCCGCGGGCCGGCGACCTGCGCAACCACTACCTGACGAAGCCGAACTACGGGAACCTGTTCCAGGCGGACTGGTTCGGTTACGACCTCCAGGGCCGCAGCATCTACGCCCGCGTCATCTACGGTGCCCGCGCCTCGGTCGTGGTCGGCATCTGCGTCACCTTCGGCGTGACGATCCTCGGCGGCATCACCGGTATGCTCGCCGGCTACTTCGGCGGCTGGGTCGACACGATCATCTCCCGCGTCACCGACATCTTCTTCGGCATCCCGCTGCTGCTCGGCTCGCTGGTGATCCTCAACGCCTTCACCTCGCGCACCGTGTGGAGCGTGGTCTTCGCGCTGGTCGCCCTGGGCTGGACCCAGATGACCCGTGTCATGCGCGGTTCGGTGATCACGGTCAAGCAGTCCGACTTCGTGACCGCGGCCAAGGCGCTCGGCGCAGGCACCACCCGGATCCTGTTCAAGCACATCCTGCCGAACGCGATCGCTCCGGTGATCGTGGTCGCGACCATCGCGCTCGGCGGCTACATCGCCACCGAGGCGACGCTGAGCTTCCTCGGCATCGGCCTGCAGGACCCGACCATCTCCTGGGGCATCGACATCAACTCGGCCCAGAAGGTGATCCGTACGGCGCCGTTCGCCCTGTTCTTCCCCGCCGGCATGCTCAGCCTGACCGTGCTGGCCTTCATCATGCTCGGCGACGCGGTGCGCGACGCCCTCGACCCGAAGCTCCGCTGAGAGAAGAGGTGACGACCCGATGACCACCGTGATCGAGAACAACAGCCAGAAGAACGATCGTCTCGAAGTCGGAACCCCGCTCCTGGAGGTCAAGGACCTCCACGTGGAGTTCCACACCCGGGACGGCGTCGCCAAGGCCGTGAACGGAGTCAACTACTCCGTCGCGGCCGGCGAGACCCTCGCCGTGCTCGGCGAGTCCGGCTCCGGCAAGTCCGTGACGGCCCAGACCATCATGGGCATCCTGGACATGCCCCCGGGCAAGGTGACCCAGGGCGAGATCCTGTACCGCGGCCGGGACATGCTCAAGATGAGCAACGAGGAGCGGCGCAAGATCCGCGGCCGGAAGATCGCGATGATCTTCCAGGACGCGCTGTCCGCGCTCAACCCCGTGCTCAGCGTGGGCTACCAGCTCGGCGAGATGTTCCGGGTGCACCAGGGCGCCTCCAAGGCCGAGGCCAAGGCCAAGGCCATCGAGCTGATGGACCGGGTGCGCATCCCGGCCGCCAAGCAGCGGGTGAACGACTACCCGCACCAGTTCTCCGGCGGCATGCGCCAGCGCATCATGATCGCCATGGCGCTGTCGCTGCAGCCCGACCTGATCATCGCCGACGAGCCCACCACCGCCCTGGACGTCACCGTCCAGGCCCAGGTGATGGACCTGCTGGCGGAGCTCCAGGCCGAGTACAACATGGGCCTGATCCTGATCACCCACGACCTCGGCGTGGTCGCCGACGTCGCGGACAAGATCGCCGTGATGTACGCGGGCCGGATCGTCGAGACCGCCCCGGTGCACGACCTGTACGCGAACCCCGCGCACCCGTACACCAAGGGCCTGCTCCGCTCGATCCCGCGCCTGGACCAGAAGGGCCAGGAGCTGTACGCGATCAAGGGCCTGCCTCCGAACCTGCTCAAGGTTCCGGCCGGCTGCGCGTTCAACCCCCGCTGCGACGTCGCCACCGACCTGTGCCGCACGGAGGCCCCGGCGCTGCACCACGTGACCGACGAGGACGGCACGGAGCTCACCGGCCGCCGCAGCGCGTGCCACCTTTGGAAGGAGACCCTCCATGGCTGAGAACATCCTGGAGGTCAAGGACCTGGTCAAGCACTACCCGCTGACCCAGGGCGTCCTCTTCAAGAAGCAGGTCGGCGCGGTCAAGGCCGTCGACGGCATCAGCTTCGAGCTGAAGAAGGGCGAGACGCTCGGCATCGTCGGCGAGTCCGGCTGTGGCAAGTCCACGCTGGCCAAGGTGCTGATGAACCTGGAGCGGGCCACCTCCGGCCAGGTGCTGTTCAAGGGCGAGGACATCTCCACCCTGGGCGGCGCGGCCCTGAAGGCCGTCCGGCGCAACATCCAGATGGTGTTCCAGGACCCGTACACCTCGCTGAACCCGCGCATGACGGTCGGCGACATCATCGGTGAGCCCTTCGAGATCCACCCCGAGGTGGCGCCCAAGGGCGACCGCCGCAAGGCCGTCCAGGACCTGCTGGACGTCGTGGGTCTGAACCCTGAGTACATCAACCGGTACCCGCACCAGTTCTCCGGCGGTCAGCGCCAGCGCATCGGCATCGCCCGCGGCCTCGCGCTCAAGCCGGAGATCATCATCTGCGACGAGCCGGTCTCCGCCCTGGACGTGTCCGTCCAGGCGCAGGTGATCAACCTGCTGGAGCAGCTGCAGGGCGAGTTCGGCCTCTCCTACATGTTCATCGCGCACGACCTCTCCATCGTCCGGCACATCTCCGACCGCGTCGGCGTGATGTACCTGGGCAAGATGGTCGAGATCGGCTCCGACGAGCAGATCTACGAGAACGCCACTCACCCGTACACCCAGGCGCTGCTGTCGGCCGTGCCGGTGCCGGACCCGGCGGCGCGCGAGAACCGCGAGCGGATCATCCTCGCCGGGGACATCCCCTCGCCGGCCAACCCGCCGTCCGGCTGCCGCTTCCGCACCCGCTGCTGGAAGGCGGAGGAGCGCTGCTCGACGGAGGTCCCGCTGCTGGCGATCCCGACCACGCTGGAGGGCCCGGCCGCCCACGAGTCGGCCTGCCACTTCGCCGAGGTCCGGGAGTCGGCCGCGGCCTGACGTCCCGTACGCACCCGGAAGGGCCCGTGGCTCCGGCCACGGGCCCTTCCGGCGTTCCGTCAACTCCGCAGCGCGTCGAGGCACCCGTCCGGGTGCCCCCGACTCGCGCCGTCGCCCGGGCGCGCTTCTCATGGGGTGTGATGCGACACACACCCTGAGGAGGGACCTCCATGCCCGTAGCCGCCCGCGCTCGCCTGGTCCTCGCCGCTGCGACGTCCGTGGTCCTGGTGGCCACCGGGTGCAGCAGCAGCGGTGGAGGAGGCAGTAGCTCGTCGGACGCCACCAAGACCTTCAGCTACCAGAGCAACGAGCCGCAGAACCCGCTGCAGCCCGCCAACGCGAACGAGGTCGGCGGCGGTCGCATCATCCAGAACCTGTTCAAGGGCCTGGTGGACTACGACCCCACCAACGCCAAGATCCGGATGCAGGTCGCGAGCGCGATCGACACGAGTGACTCCCAGACCTTCACCGTCACGATGAACGACGGCTGGACGTTCCACGACGGCACCCCCGTGCACGCCAAGAACTTCGTCGACGCCTGGAACTGGGCTGCCAACCCGGCGAACAACCAGATCAACAGCTCCTGGTTCTCGGACATCGAGGGCTACCAGGACGTCCACCCGGCCACCGGCAGCCCGACCGCGACCAAGATGTCCGGGCTGACCGTCACGGACGACCTGCACTTCACCGTCAAGCTGAACCACAAGGTCTCGTACTTCGAGTACAAGCTCGGCTACATCGCCTTCTCGCCGCTGCCGGACGCCTTCTTCAACGATCCGGCCGGATACGGGCAGAAGCCCGTGGGCAACGGTCCGTACCAGTTCGTCAGCTGGTCGCACAACAGCCAGGTGGTCACCAAGTCCTACCCGGGCTACAAGGGCGTGGACAAGCCGAAGAACGGCGGCATCGTCTTCAAGATGTACACCACGTCCGAGGCCGCCTACGCCGACCTGCAGTCCAACAACCTGGACGTGATGGACCAGGTGCCGCCGTCCGCTCTGGCGACGTACAAGAACGACCTCGGCGACCGGGCGGTGGACGCCCCGCAGGGCGCCATCCAGAACATCGGCTTCACGCTCTACCAGGCCGACTGGGCAGCGCCCGAGAAGGCCCAGGTACGTCAGGGCCTGTCGATGGCGATCGACCGCGCGACCATCACCAAGACCGTGCTGCAGGGTTCCCGGGCGCCCGCCAGCGCCTGGGTGGCCGAGGGCGTCGAGGGCTACAAGGCGGGCACCTGCGGGGACTTCTGCAACTTCGACGTCGCCAAGGCCAAGCAGCTGATCCAGCAGGGCGGCGGCGTCCCCGGCAACAAGGTGCTGATCACCTACAACGCGGACGGCGGCCACAAGGAGTGGGTCGACGCGGTCTGCAACTCGATCCGGCAGAACACCGGCGTCGACTGCCTGGGAGACCCCAAGCCCGATTTCAAGACCGCCCGCCAGGCCATCACCTCGCACCAGCTCAACGGTGCCTTCCGCACCGGCTGGGTGCAGGACTACCCGCTGAACGCGAACTTCCTGGCCGATGTCTACCGCACCGGCGCCGCCTCCAACGACACCGGGTACAGCAGCCCCCAGTTCGACGCCGCCGCCACCAAGGCCGACGAGGCCGCCAGCGTCGCCGACACGGTGACCGGCTACCAGCAGGCCGAGGCGGTGCTGGCGACCGGGATGCCGACCATCCCGCTCTGGTACTACCGCACCAACTCGGGCTACTCGACCAAGGTGCAGAACGTGAAGTTCGACTCCTTCGGCAACCCGGCCTGGACGCAGGTCGAGGTCAAGGGCTGATCCCGGCCCCTGATCCCCGCGCCGGCCCCGTCCTCCCCGCACGGAGGGCGGGGCGCGGTCTCCCTGCCCGCCCGGCCCGCCCGGTCGGGCACCTAGGAAGGAGGCTCGATGGGCAGTTACGTGCTGCGGCGGGTGCTGCAGATGATCCCGGTGTTCTTCGGCACCACACTGCTGATCTTCGTGATGGTCTACACGCTGCCGGGCGACCCGGTGGTCGCCCTGTTCGGCGACAAGGCCGCCGACCCGACCGTGGTCGCGAGCATCAAGCACACGTACTACCTGGACCAGCCGGTCTGGAAGCAGTACCTGCACTACATGGGGAACCTCTTCCAGGGGGACTTCGGCACCAGCTTCACCGGCCGACCGGTCGCCGACATCATGGCGGACGCCTTCCCGGTCACCATCCGGCTGGCGCTGCTGGCCTTCTCCTTCGAGCTGGTCGTGGGACTCGCCTTCGGCGTGCTCTCCGGGCTGAAGCGCGGCAGCATCGCGGACACCCTGGTGCTGATCCTGACCCTGGTGGTGATCTCGATCCCGGTCTTCGTTCTGGCCTACATCGCGCAGACCGTGTTCGCCACCAACCTGGGCTGGGTCACGCCGACGGTGCAGGACAGCTACGACCTCACCCAGCTCATCCTGCCGGCCGCCGTCCTGGGCTCGCTCTCGCTCGCGTTCGTCGCCCGGCTCACCCGGACCTCCATCGGCGAGAACCTGCGGGCCGACTACATCCGTACCGCGACCGCCAAGGGGCTGCGCCGACGGACCATCATCTCCCGCCACCTGCTGCGCAACTCGCTGATCCCGGTGGTCACCTTCCTCGGCACCGACCTCGGCGCGCTGATGGGCGGTGCGATCGTCACCGAGGGCATCTTCAACGTGCAGGGCATCGGCAACGTCCTGTACCGGGCGATCAACCAGAAGGAAGGCCCGACCGTGGTCGGCATCGTGACCGTCCTGGTGATCATCTACCTGGTCGCCAGCCTGCTCGTCGACCTGCTCTACGCGGTCCTGGACCCGAGGATCCGCTATGCCTGACATCCACGACGAGGACTCGTACCGACCCCACCCCAAGCCGGGCATCTCCCGCCTCGACTACGCGGGGGAGCAGGGTATGGCCGTCGAGCAGGAGACCCTGGTCGAACCCGACCCGGAGAAGCGGGAACAGGCCCGCAGCCTCTGGGGCGACGCCTGGCGGGACCTGCGCCGGCGGCCGATCTTCCTGCTCTCGGTGGTGCTGATCCTGCTGCTGGTCGTCATGGCGATCTTCCCCTGGGCCTTCACCGACGCCAACCCGCGCAAGGCCGACCTGGTGCACGACTACCTCAAGCGGCCGGACTGGACGGACTTCTTCGGTGCCGGCTGGTTCGGCTACGACGCGCAGGGCCGGTCCATCTACGCCCGGGTGGTCTACGGCGCCCGGGCCTCGATCACCGTCGGCATCTTCGTGACCGCGGCGGTCACCCTGCTCGGTGGGCTGACCGGCATGGTCGCCGGGTACTACGGTGGAGCCGTCGACGCGGTGATCTCCCGGATCATCGACATCTTCTTCGGCATCCCGCTGCTGCTCGGTGCCCTGGTGCTGCTGAACGCGTTCACCATCCGCACGGTGTGGACCGTGGTGCTGGCCCTGGCCGTCCTCGGCTGGACCCAGATCGCCCGCGTCATGCGCGGCGCGGTGCTGACCGTCAAACAGTCCGACTACGTGGTGGCGGGCAGGGCGCTGGGGGCCGGGACGGGACGGCTGATGCTCCGGCACATCCTGCCGAACGCGGTCGCGCCGGTGATCGTGGTGGCGACCATCGCGCTCGGCGGCTACATCGCCACCGAGGCGACGCTGAGTTTCCTCGGCATCGGCCTGCAGGACCCGACCATCTCCTGGGGCATCGACATCTCCTCCGCCCAGAAGGTGATCCGCACGGCGCCCTACGTGCTGTTCTTCCCGGCCGCGGCGCTCTCCATCACCGTGCTGGCCTTCATCATGATGGGCGACGCGGTGCGCGACGCCCTCGATCCGAAGCTTCGCTGAGCGAGGGGAGCGCATCGTGAGTACAGCGGTGGACACCACCGGGCACGGACGGGACGCGGCGTACCAGGGGCCGCTGCTCGACGTGCGGGACCTGCACGTCGAGTTCGTCACCAGGGACGGCGTCGCCAGGGCCGTGAACGGGGTCGACTACTCCGTCTCCGCCGGTGAGACGCTGGCGGTGCTGGGCGAGTCCGGCTCCGGCAAATCGGTGACCGCGCAGGCGATCATGGGCATCCTGGACATGCCACCGGCTCGGATCCCGCGCGGCGAGATCCGCTACCGGGGCCAGGACATGCTCAAGATGGGCAAGGAGGAGCGGCGCAGGATCCGCGGCCAGAAGATCGCGATGATCTTCCAGGACGCGCTGTCCGCGCTCAACCCGGTGCTCAGCGTGGGCTTCCAGCTCGGCGAGATGTTCCGGGCGCACCACGGCGTCTCCCGCAGGGAGGCCACCGGCAAGGCCGTCGAACTGATGGACCGGGTGCGCATCCCGGCGGCCAAGCAGCGGGTGAACGACTACCCGCACCAGTTCTCCGGCGGCATGCGCCAGCGCATCATGATCGCGATGGCGCTGGCCCTGGAACCGGACCTGATCATCGCGGACGAGCCCACCACCGCCCTGGACGTCACCGTCCAGGCGCAGGTGATGGACCTGCTCGCCGAACTGCAGTCCGAGTACCACATGGGGCTCATCCTGATCACCCACGACCTGGGCGTCGTGGCGGACGTCGCGGACAAGATCGCGGTGATGTATGCGGGCCGGATCGTCGAGACCGCCCCGGTGCACGAGTTGTACGCGCGGCCCGCGCACCCGTACACCCGCGGCCTGCTGGACTCCATCCCGCGGCTGGACCAGAAGGGCCAGGAGCTCTACGCCATCAAGGGCCTGCCGCCCAACCTGCTGCGGATCCCCAAGGGCTGCGCCTTCAACCCGCGCTGCCCCCGCGCGCAGGACGTCTGCCGGACCGAGGTGCCCGAGCTGTTCGAGGTCATCGAGGACGACGGGACGCCGCTGGAGGGCCGCGGCAGCGCCTGCTTCTTCTGGAAGGAGACCCTCCATGACCGGTAACGGGGCCAGCGCACTGGGCGCGGTGGTGCCGGAGGGGGCCGCCTTCACGCAGGAGGTGCCGCGCGGGGAGCCCATCCTCGAAGTCCGGGACCTCGTCAAGCACTTCCCGCTGACCCAGGGCGTCCTGTTCAAGAAGCAGGTCGGCGCCGTCAAGGCGGTCGACGGGGTCAGCTTCGACCTGATGCAGGGCGAGACGCTCGGCGTCGTCGGCGAGTCCGGGTGCGGGAAGTCCACCCTGGCCAAGGTGCTGATGAACTTGGAACCGGCCACCGGAGGGTCCGTCCGCTACAAGGGGGAGGAGATCTCCCGGCTGTCCGGATCCGCGCTGAAGGCCGTCCGGCGCAACATCCAGATGGTGTTCCAGGACCCGTACACCTCGCTGAACCCGCGCATGACGGTCGGCGACATCATCGGTGAGCCCTTCGAGATCCACCCCGAGGTGGCGCCCAGGGGTGACCGCCGCAAGGCCGTCCAGGACCTGCTGGACGTGGTCGGGCTCAACCCCGAGTACATCAACCGGTACCCGCACCAGTTCTCCGGCGGTCAGCGCCAACGCATCGGCATCGCCCGGGGGTTGGCGCTCAAGCCGGAGATCATCATCTGCGACGAGCCGGTCTCGGCCCTGGACGTGTCCGTCCAGGCGCAGGTGATCAACCTGCTGGAGCAGCTGCAGGGCGAGTTCAACCTGTCGTACATGTTCATCGCCCACGACCTCTCCATCGTTCGGCACATCTCGGACCGGGTGGGGGTGATGTACCTGGGGAAGATGGTCGAGATCGGCAGCGACACCCAGATCTACGACCATGCGACCCACCCGTACACCCAGGCGCTGCTCTCGGCGGTGCCGGTGCCGGACCCGACGGCGCGCGAGACCCGGGACCGGATCGTGCTCACCGGGGACGTGCCCTCGCCGGCCAACCCGCCCTCGGGGTGCCGGTTCCGCACCCGGTGCTGGAAGGCGCAGGAGCGGTGCGCGGTGGAGGTCCCGCTGCTGGCCGCGCCGGGCTGGCTGTCGGGGGCGGCGCGGCACGACTCGGCTTGTCACTTCGCGGCGGAGCGCGAGATCGGGCAGGGCGCGGCGGAGCGTGATCGTGCGGCGGAGCGCGAGATCGGGCAGGGCGCGGCGGAGAAGGGCGACGGGCAGGCCCCCGGCTGACGGCGCGCCGGATCGGCTGCCGCCCCAGGGCGCGTCCTCGCGACGAGGGCGCGCCCTTCGCCGTGATGGAACCGAGATCTGCCGCGGGCTCCCCAAGTGGCTGCACTTCCTTGATAGTTGCTCTGCGCCTGTCGATGGTCGCTGCTGCGCTGAGGAGGGCTGCCCACATGGACGCGGTGGAGGTGACCGGCGGCGGACGGGAGAACCTGGTGCCCGGGACGCCGTTGCTGGAGGTCGAGGACCTGCACGTCGAGTTCCACACCCAGGACGGCGTGGCCAAGGCCGTCAACGGAGTGAGCTACTCGGTGTCGGCGGGGGAGACGCTGGCGGTGCTGGGCGAGTCCGGCTCGGGCAAGTCGGTGACCGCGCAGGCGGTCATGGGCATCCTGGACATGCCGCCCGCCAAGATCACCTCGGGGCGGATCCTGTTCCGGGGCGAGGACCTGCTGGCCATGAGCCCCAGGGTCCGGCGGACGGTCCGGGGCCGGCAGATCGCGATGATCTTCCAGGACGCGCTGTCGGCGCTCAACCCGGTGCTCAGTGTGGGCTACCAGCTCGGCGAGATGTACCGGGTGCACCAGGGGCTGTCGCGCGCCGAGGCGAAGACGAAGGCCGTCGAGCTGATGGAGCGGGTGCGCATCCCGGCGGCCAGGCAGCGGGTCGGCGACTACCCGCACCAGTTCTCCGGCGGGATGCGCCAGCGCATCATGATCGCCATGGCGCTCTCCCTGGAGCCCGACCTGATCATCGCGGACGAGCCCACCACGGCCCTGGACGTGACGGTGCAGGCCCAGGTGATGGACCTGCTGGCGGAGCTGCAGGCCGAGTTCAACATGGGCCTGATCCTGATCACCCACGACCTGGGCGTGGTCGCCGACGTGGCCGACAAGATCGCCGTGATGTACGCGGGCCGGATCGTCGAGACGGCGCCGGTGCACGAGCTGTACGCGCGGCCCGCTCACCCGTACACCAAGGGCCTGCTGGCATCGATCCCGCGGCTGGACCAGAAGGGCCAGGACCTGCACGCCATCAAGGGGCTGCCGCCCAGCCTGCTGAGGGTCCCGGAGGGCTGCGCCTTCAACCCCCGCTGCGACCGGGTGCAGGACCGCTGCCTGACCGAACTCCCGCCGCTGGTACCGGTGGCGACCGAGGACGGGGCCGAGCTGCCGGGGCGCCGCAGCGCCTGCCACTACTGGCGGGAGACCCTGCACGGCTGAGGGCCGGCGCTACTTGGTGAAGCCGACGTTCTCCCAGACGATGTCGGACAGGCCCTGGGCGCCGATGTTGGCGAGGTCGGCGCGGGCGCCGTACAGCTGGGGGCGCTGGTAGAGCGGCAGCACGCCGGCCACCTTCCAGAGTTCGCCGTCGGCCTGGTTGATCGCCTCGGAGGCGGTGCCGGCGTCGGTGGCGCCGGCCGCCCGGTCGAGGGCGGCGTCCGCGGCCGCGCTGCCCGCGCCGGCCCGGTTTCCGGCGCTGTTCTGGGCGTAGCTGGCACGGCTGCCGCTGGCCGGGAACGGGGTGCCGAGCAGCGCGTAGACGGCGATGTCGAAGTCGTCGCGGTTGACGTACTTGTCGAAGAAGTCGTTGGGGGCGGCGGTCACCGGGGTGACCTTGATCCCGACGTCCTTGAGCATCTTGGAGAGGGACGTCGTCTCGTTCTGGGCGACGGCGACCCCGGTCGGGACGACCATCCGCAGGTTCAGCTCGCGGCCGTCCTTCTTCCGTACGTCGCCGTCGAGCTTCCAGCCCGCCGAGTCCAGCTTGCGGGCGGCCTCGGCCGGGTCGAAGCGGGACAGGCCCAGGGAGTTGTCGCGGTAGCCGTTCTGGTTGGCGACCAGCAGGTGGTTGTTGAGCGGGACGGCGGGCCAGTCCAGGCCGTTGAGGTCGGTGCGGATCAGGGCGTCCCGGTTGATCGCCTGGAAGACGGCCTGGCGGACGGTCGGGTCGGTGAGCAGCGGGCTGCGGGCGTTCAGGGTGAGCTGGCGGAAGTCCGGCCCGCCGGCCCGGCGGACGGCCGCGCCCTTGGTGTTCCTGATGACCTGGTAACCGGCCAGGTCGGGGCCGTTGTCGAGGAGGTCGATCCCGCCCTTGGCGAAGGCGGTGCGCATCGCGTCGGGCAGCATGGCGTGGAAGACGATCCGGTCCAGCACGGGCTTGTCGCCCCACCAGGTCGGGTCGGCGACCAGGGTGACGGTCTGCGCGGCCGGGTCCAGGCGCTCGACCTTGAACGGGCCGGCGGTGAGCGGGATGGCGTCCAGGTAGGCCGAGTTGAAGAGGTCCGGGGTGGCGACCTTGCTCGCGGGCAGCAGCGGGGCGTTGGCGGCGCTGTTGAACATCGACTGCCACTCGGAGAACGGCCGGTCGAAGGTCATCACGGCCTGGAAGTCGTCCTTGCCCCGCTCGACCGAGGTGACCTGCTCGAAGCCGGAGGTGCTGGAGGGCCGGTAGGCCGGGTCCTTGCCGTTCAGGGCACGCCAGTTGGCCTCGATGTCGCGCCAGGTGATCGGGGTGCCGTCGGACCAGTGGGCCTTCGGGTTGAGCGTCCAGGTGACCACCTGGCGGCCGTCCCTGATCTCGGAGTGGGCCTCCTGGAGGTAGGCCGGGTTGACGGTCTGGGTGCCGGCCGCGTCCGAGCGGAAGAAGGTCGGCAGCAGCGGCTTGCTGACCGCGACGGTCGAGGACACCGTGCCGTCGGTCTGGATCGGCGACCACTGGTGGGAGAACTGGGCGATCGCCAGGTTCAGGGTGCCGCCCGGGCGGAGCTGGGCGCGGTCGTGGGCGTTGATGTCGACCGAGGTGAGCTTGGGCATCCCGGCGTTGGCGCCGGGCACCGCGTCCGCGGCGGCGCCGTCCGACCCGGAGGAGCAGGAGCAGAGCGCCAGGGAGAGGGTGAGGACGGCGAGACCGGCGAGCAGTGCCGTCCGGTGGTGCTGGAGGCGGCGGCCCATCGGCGTGGCTCCCGGGGTGACTGTGGCGGATGGTGTGGCGTCACATCTTGCTGACCGGGAGGGGGAGTTGTCGAGGGGCGGGACGGTGGCATCCGGTGGATGCGGTCGTCCCGCCCCTCGTTCGTGTCCGGTTCGTCGGTGCCGACGGCGACGGGTGGCGTCAGGCGGTGGGGAACTTGTAGGTGCGTTCCTTGTCGCCGGTCTTGTCGAACAGCGAGCCGACGGCGTCCGCGACGTCCTGCGGGGTGATCGCGGCGCTCTGGCCGTTCTTCTTGGTCTTCACCTTGTCGAACACCCCGTTCAGCTGGGAGTTCAGCGCGTCGAGATCCCACTTGGGCGCGATCTTGCCGGAGGCGTCCGGGGCCAGCGTGAGCACCTTGGCGGCCGTCTTGGGGCCGAAGTCCCAGGACTTGGTACCGGCCACGATGTGCACCTTGCCGCTGGTCACCTGCTTGCCGAGGCTGTCGGCGGCGGCCTGCAGGGCCTGGGTGGAGACCTTGGGCTGGGCGGCCGTGACGGCCAGCGCGATCGGCTGGTCGGGCTTGCCGGCGGCGCGGTCGCGGTAGGCCTGCTCGATCACGTCCAGGGCGGCGTTGGTGTCCACCGCCTGGCCGGCCTTGCCGGGGACCACGACCGGGTCGCCGTTGTCGGCGAACTTGACGTAGCCCTCCTGCAGCCCCTGGCCCGAGCCGGCCGCCAGCGAGTCCAGCGCGGCCTTGAGCTTGGCGCGGTCGATCCGGACCTCCGGGGCGACGGCCTTGGTGCCGCCCTGGATCGACTTGATCACGTCGACCGGGTTGTAGCTGTGCGCGGCGAGGCCGTCCACGGTGGCCGTGGTGTCGAAGCTCAATCCGGCGACGGTCGGGTCGAGGTCGACCGACTGGTCGCCGATCTTCAGCTTCAGCGGCTGCTGCCCGGCCTTGCCGACCGAGGCGTCCAGCGCGTGGATCGCCTGGTCGCGGCCGTTGCCGCCGATGTCCGTGCCGAGCACCACGGTGCCCTTGGGGACGTCGGACTGGTTGAGCATCAGGCCGGTGCCGTACGCGGCGGCGCCGAGGAAGAGCACCCCGCCGACGGCGTAGACGCCGAGCTTGACGAGCTTCTTGGCGCCACCGCGCTTGGCCTTGGCGGGGGCGGCCGGCTCGGCCTTGGCCTTGGCGGGGGCCGGGCCGGGCGCGGGAACCGGAGTGGCGCCGGCGCCGGGACCGGCCGGAGGACCGGGGACCGGAAGCGGGGTGACCTCGGTGACCTCCGGGTCGCGGCCGGGCTGCCGGGGCCCGCCGGGGCCGGGCTGCGGGGCCGGCTGGGGCGCGCCCGGGAACAGCCCGCCGGGGCCCGCCGGGGTGGCGAAGGGGTCCTGGTCGGGGGCGGCCGGGCGCTGGGCGGCGAACGGGTCGGTGCCGGTCGGGGCGGAGGCGAACAGGCCCGGCTGGGGACGGCCGTCGGTGCCGCGCGGGGCGCCGCTCCGGGCGTCGTGCGGGGGCAGGCCGGGTATGGCGGCCGGCGGGGTGTTCTCGCGGATCGGCGCGAAGCCGTCCACCGAGGTGTCCTCCGGGTCCGACCCGGCCTGCGGGCGACCGCCGCGCTGCGGCAGTCCGCCCTGCTGGGGCCCGTTCGGGCGGGCCCCGTTGGCCCGGGGCGGGCCCTGCGGGAGGCCGCCCTGCTGCTGAGCCTGCTGCTGCGGACGGCCGCCGCGCGGACCGCGCGCACCGGCGGCGGGGCCGGTCCGGGCGAACGGGTCGGCGACCGGCGCGAACGGGTCGGCGGCCTCGTAGACGCCCGGCTCCTCGGCCGGGGCCCCGGCGCCGTACGGGGTGGCGGGGGCGGTCGGGGTGGGCGCGGGGCCCGGGTTGGGAGCCTTGCCCTGGGCGGGCACCGGACGGCCGTTCGGCCGGGCCGCACCGGTGGCCGGGGCCGGGCGGGCGCCGTTCGGGGCGGCCTGCGGACGGGCCTCGGCGGCGGTGCCGGGCCCGGTCGGGGCCTCCGGCGCGCTCGGGGCCCCGGCCGGCACGGCGGCCGGGGCGGGCTCGGCGGTCGGGGTCTTCTTCTGTCGCGGCCGGAACCAGGCGCCGGTGGACTCGGACTCCGAGGTCGCCGGCGGGATCGGCGGGATCTGCCACTCCGGCGGCAGGTTCGGCGGGGTGGCCGGGTGGCCACCGCCGTCCATCACGCCGAGGACGGGCGAGGCGGGTGCGGAGCGGTGCCGCGGGCCACCGGGCTCGGCCGGCTCGGCCGGGCCCTCGTCGGTCCCGGCGGTCTCGTTCTTGACGGTGCTGCGGACGACGACCGGTGGGATCGGGCGCGAGCCGGGGATGTTGATCCGGACCCGGGTGGTCAGGGTGGTCTCGGTCTTCGGACCGTCGTCCTCGCCGCCCGACCCGGTGTCGGCACCGACCGCGGCCCGGTCGCCGCCGGGGAGGCCCGGGGTGCCGTAGGGCGGCGTGCCCGACGGGTAGGCGTCCGGGCCCGTGCGCCGGGGCGTCGGGTTGGCGTTGTCAGATTCGCGGCTGCTCAATGCTGCTCTGCTCCGGGTTCGCGGGCGGGCCGTGCGGCGCGACCGCGGTTCGTGGTCGCCGGGCCTGGGGCAAACGGCGGTCGGGTACGACGTACTGCGGGACCACCATACTGGGAAGAACTGAGCGGTGAACGGCTTCGGACAGATCCTGATACGTCCGGTTCCTCCGGTATGAGAGTACGGCGGAGTGGTCCTGACTGCGCGTTGTGCGCGCCACCGTACGCGGCCGACCGCCGGGATCAGCGAGGGGGGTTGGGCACCCCGGGGAACCAGCTGGTGCGGGTCGGCAGGGTGGCGCAGATCACGCCCAGGATCGAGCCGACGAACAGCCAGGCCAGCGAGGTGGCGTTGGACCAGAGCACGTTGTCCCCCTCCGGCCGGGGCACCATCAGCAGCAGCATCGCCAGGAACCAGCCGGCCGCGGGCATCGCGGCGCCCAGCCGGGTGCCGGTGACCCGCAGGCCCGCGTAGAAGGTCGCGGCGCTGGCGGCGAGCGCCAGCAGAACCCCCACGGGTGGCCACAGGGCCTGCACAAAGGATCCGCACACCGACACCGCGACGCCCAGCAGGAAGAACAGGACATAAGCCGCGATCCGGGCGGCGCGCGGGGGTTGGGGCTCGGCCAGCCGTTCGTCGCGGGTGCCGAGGACGGCCACCGCGATCGAGCGGCTCTTCGGCTTGACGGCGGGCGCGGTCATCGGACGTTCCCCTCGGTGGGAGTCGGGTCGGTGCCCGGGGCCGCGGAGTCGCCCTCCAGGCCCGCGAACAGGTCGCGTTCGGGTCGTTCCGCACCGGCCCGCCCGCGCACCAACTGGTAGTACTCGGTGGCGAACAGCGGCTGGCCGAGGTGGTTGGAGAGCGCGAAGGAGGCGCCGGCCACGGTGATCTGGGTGGCGTGCGCGGCCATCGCCGCGGCCTTCCGCTCGGCGTAACCGGTGCCGTCCAGCACGGTGGTGACCACCTCGTCGGCCACCACCCCGGGGACGTCGGCGGGTTGGGCGACGCCCGGGAAGGACGCCTCGGCGGCGGTCGCGGCGAGCCCGGCGTCGAGCACCGAGCCGGGCATCCGGTTCCAGTACACCTTGGCGATCCGCCAGGGGGCGCCGAGTTCGGGTCGGTGCGCCGGATCGGCGGCCAGCTCGTGGGCGCGCATCGCGACCCGGTGCGCCTGGATGTGGTCCGGGTGCCCGTAGCCGCCGTTGTCGTCGTACGTGACCAGCACCTGCGGGCGCACCTCGCGGATCACCGCGACCAGGTGGTCGGCCGCCTCGTCCACGTCGGCCCGCCAGAAGCAGCCGGGGGCGTCGTTGTCGGGCACGCCCATCATCCCGGAGTCGCGGTAGCGCCCCGGGCCGCCGAGGAAGCGGAAGTCGGTGACGCCGAGGGCGTGCATCGCCTCGGTCAGCTCGCCGATCCGGTGCGCGCCGAGGGTGTCGTCCCGATCGGCCGTCAGGTGGGCCAGCGCGGGCGGGATCACCTCACCGCCCTCGCCGAGGGTGCAGGTCACCAGGGTCACCCGGGCGCCCTCGGCGGCGTACCTGGCCATGGTGGCGCCGTTGCCGATCGACTCGTCGTCGGGGTGGGCGTGCACCAGGAGGAGGCGGCGGCCGGTAGTCGCGGTCATGGGAGGAAGCCTAGGGCCTGCGGGCGGCAGGCCCTTGTCCACGGGCCGGAGCGGGTCAGAGCTTCAGGCCGTTGATCATTCCGGCGAGATTGCTGGTGACCTGGCTGATCGACGGTGCGATCGAGCTGGAGGCCAGGTAGAAGCCGAGCAGTGCGCAGACGATGGCGTGCGCCAGCTTGAGGCCGGAGCGGCGGATCAGCACCACCACGATGACGAGCATCAGCACGGCTGCGGAGATGTTCATGGCCATGTGGGCTCATACCCCTTCTCGGGCGCCGCCCGCTGGGGAGGGCGGCGGTGGGACCGTACGGGAACCGGGGTGGGGTGACCGGGGCCCGGGACGGGGCCGACGATCACTCGCCTGACCAGTCATACCCGATGAGTAAGGGGAGCGTTACATTCAGTGAGTCCGCGCGCGCCGGGGCACAGGGGCACTGGCGGGGCGCATGGGCCGGTCGGAGGGGGTGCGGGCCCCTTCGGGGCGTACCCGGGGGTGATGCTCCGAACGAGTGATCGCCAGTCACCCGACTGTGGGAGTCGGCCGTCGTAGGGTCTGGTGCCATGACCTCCCACACCCCTGCGGACACCTTCCCCCGGCAGTACGCGCGGACCCTGCGCTACACCGTCGGCGCCCCCCGCTCCTTCTCCGTCGCCCCGGACGGCTCGCGGGTCGTCTTCCTGCGCTCGCGATCCGGCAGCGACCGGGCCAACCTGCTCTGGACCCTCGACACCACCACCGGCGAGGAGCGGATCGCCGCCGACCCGGCCGTGCTGCTCGGCGGCGGCGAGGAGGACCTCTCGCCGGCCGAGAAGGCCCGCCGCGAGCGCAGCCGGGAGGGCTCGGCCGGCATCGTCGGCTACGCCCTGGACGCGGCCGGCGCCCGGGCCGCCTTCGCGCTGTCCGGCCGGCTGTTCACCGCCGACCTCGCCTCCGGCGGCACCGCCGAACTGCCCGCCGTGGGCCCGCTGCTGGACCCGCGGCTGTCTCCGGACGGCACCCACGTCGCCTACGCCAACACGGCCGGCGAACTGCGGCTGACCCGCAGCGACGGCGGCGGCGACCGGGCCCTCGCCGAGCCGGACGGCCCGAACGTCACCTGGGGCCAGGCCGAGTTCATCGCCCAGGAGGAGATCGACCGCGACCGCGGCTTCTGGTGGTCCCCCGACGGCGAGCGGCTGCTGGCCGAGCGCGCCGACGACAGCCCGGTGCGCCGCTGGTGGATCGCCGACCCGGCCAACCCGGACCGCGAGCCCGCCGAGGTCGCCTATCCGGCGGCCGGCACCGCCAACGCCGAGGTCGGGCTCTGGGTGCTCGACCTGCACGGCGGGCGCACCGAGGTGGTCTGGGACCACGAGGCCTTCCCGTACCTGGCCCGGGTGCACTGGTCCGAGGGCGGCGTGCCGCTGCTGCTGGTCCAGTCCCGCGACCAGCGCAGCCAGCGGGTGCTCGGCCTGGACGTGGCCACCGGCGCCACCGAGGTGCTGTTCGAGGAGCAGGACGAGGCCTGGCTGGAGGCCTTCCCGGGGGTGCCCGCGTGGACCCCGGACGGCAAGCTGGTCCGGATCTCCGACCAGGACGGCGTGCGCGCCCTGGTGGTCGGCGACCAGGCCGTCACCGGCGCCGACCTGCACGTCCGCTCGGTCGTCGCGGTCACCGAGCGGGAGGTGTTCTTCAGCGCCGCCGGCGGCGCCGGGGAGACCGACCCCGAGCCCGGCTGGATCGCCGTCGGCCGGATCAGCCACGACGGCAAGCAACTGGCCTGGGAGTCCGCCAACGGCCGCCCGTTCACCTCCGTCACCAGCGCGGTGCACGCCGGCGGGATCACCGTCCGGGCCACCGCCGAGCCCGACCTGCCCGGCACCCTGGTGCAGGTCGCCCGGGACCTCCCGGAGGGCCTGGTGGTCGACGACGTCGCCACCGTCACCTCGTACGCCGAGACCCCGGTCCTCACCGCCCGCCCGGTCTTCCGCTTCGCCGGGGAGCGCCGCATCCCGGCCGCCGTCTTCCTGCCCACCGGCTACGACCGCGAGCGGGACGGCCTGCTGCCCGTCCTGATGGACCCGTACGGCGGCCCGCACGGCCAGCGCGTCGTCCAGGCGCACAACCCCCACCTCAACTCCCAGTGGTTCGCCGACCAGGGCTTCGCGGTGGTCGTCGCCGACGGCCGCGGCACCCCCGGGCGCGGGCCGGCCTGGGAGAAGTCCATCGCCTTCGACTTCGCCGGGGCCACCCTGGACGACCAGGTGGACGCGCTCCGGGCGCTCGCCGGGGAGTTCCCGCTGGACCTCGACCGGGTGGCGATCCGCGGCTGGTCGTACGGCGGCTACCTCGCCGCGCTCGCGGTGCTGCGCCGCCCCGACGTGTTCCACGCGGCGGTGGCCGGGGCGCCGGTGACCGACTGGGAGCTGTACGACACCCACTACACCGAGCGCTACCTGGGCCACCCGGCCGAGCGGCCCGAGGTGTACGGGGCGAACTCGCTGACCGGGTACGCGGCCGGGCTGGAGCGCCCGCTGATGATCATCCACGGCCTGGCCGACGACAACGTGGTGGCCGCCCACACCCTGCGGCTCTCCTCGGCGCTGCTCGCCGCCGGCCGCCCGCACACCGTGCTGCCGCTCTCCGGCGTCACCCACATGACCCCGCAGGAGGAGGTCGCGGAGAACCTGCTGCTGCTCCAGGTCGACTTCGTGAAGCGCTCGCTGGGGCTGTAGCACCCCTGACCAGCCGATCCGGCGGCCGGCACCCGTGGACGGGGTGCCGGCCGCCGGCATGACATCCGTCATACCGAAGGCACGACGGCCGACACTGCCGCCGGCCCCCGCCCGGGCGGGACCCTGAAGTGGTGCGGACAGCACCGCACGCGACACCACCAGGGAAGAGGAGCCGGGCGAATGGTTACCGAGGTGGCCGCCTTCCGCGGCGTCGGCAAGAGCTACGGGCGGGTGCGCGCCGTGGACGGACTGGACCTCGTGCTGCGGCCGGGCGAGACCGTCGCCCTGCTCGGCCCGAACGGCGCCGGCAAGTCCACCAGCCTGGACCTGCTGCTCGGGCTGCGGGAGCCCGACCAGGGCAGCGTCACGCTGTTCGGCGGCACCCCGCGGGCGGCGATCGAGGACGGCCGGGTCGGCGCGATGCTGCAGAGCGGCGGGCTGATGACCGACGTCAAGGTCCGCGAACTGGTCGAACTCGCCTGCCAGGTGCACCCGCGCGGCCGGTCGGTCACGGAGGTGCTGACCGACGCCGGGATCACCGAGCTCGCCGAGCGCCGGGTGGACAAGCTGTCCGGTGGCCAGGAGCAGCGGGTCCGCTTCGCCCTGGCGATCGCCGGCGACAGCGACCTGATCGTGCTGGACGAGCCGACCACGGGCATGGACGTCAGCGTCCGGCAGGCGTTCTGGACGAGCATGCGGGCCCAGGCCGACGCCGGGCGTACGGTGCTGTTCGCCACCCACTACCTGGAGGAGGCCGACTCGATCGCCGACCGCGTCCTGGTGCTGCACCGGGGCCGGCTGATCGCCGACGGCAGCTCGGCGGAGATCAAGGCGCGCGCCGGGGCCCGCCGGATCGCCTTCGAGCTCCACGACGCCGACGTCGCCGCGGACGCCGCCCGCTTCGACGAGGCCGCGCTGCGGGCCCTGCCGGGCGTGCAGTCGCTGGACGTCACCGCCCGCGTCCCGGGGGTGCGGACGGTACGGATCCGGACCTCGGACGCCGACGCCAGCATGGCCGGCATCTACCGGGCGGGCCTGTACCCGCGCGGGCTGGAGGTCGCCGGGGTGGGCCTGGAGCAGGCCTTCCTGACCATCACGGGCGAGCTGGACAAGCAGGACCTGGCAGAGGAGAGCGCGCGATGACCACCCTGATCAAGCTGGAGATCCTGCGGACCCTCCGCAACCGGCGCTACCTGTTCTTCACCGTCGTCTACCCGGCGCTGATGTACGTCTTCTTCATCAACGCCTACGGCTCCGGCAACCAGGCCGGCGGCCTGCCCGTGAAGACCTACTTCATGGTCTCGATGGCAACCTTCGGCGCGGTCGGCGCGGTGCTCACCGGCAGCGCCCAGCGGATCTCGCTGGAGCGCAAGAGCGGCTGGACGCGCCAGCTGCGGCTGACCGCCCTGCCGGGCCGGGCGTACACCGTCGGCAAGATCGCGGCGACCGCGGTGACCACGCTGCCGGCGATCCTGGTGGTCTTCGCGGTCGGCGCGAGCCAGGGCGTCTCGCTGAGCGTGCCGCAGTGGATCGGGCTGGCGGTCGCGCTCTGGCTGGGCAGCTTCGTCTTCGCCGCGCTGGGGGTGGCGCTGGGCTACGCGGCGGCGCCGGACGCGGTGCAGCCGATCGTGATGATCACCTACATGGCGATGGCGCTGCTCGGCGGCACCTGGTTCCCGGTGAGCGGTTCGCTGGAGAAGTTCGCCCGGTTCAACCCGGTGTTCCTGTACAACAAGCTGGCCACCTTCACCCAGCCCGGCCACTCACTGGACCTGGCCGCCGTCTCCGGGCTGGTCGCCTTCTTCGCGGTGTTCGTGGCCGCCGCCACGGTCCTGTACCGGCGTGACACCCGCCAGGCATGATGATCCACATGAGTGACGAGCGCCGGACCCGACGCCCCGACGAGTCGACGGAGGCGGGTCCGGCGCGCGCGTCCTTCATGAACGTCCCCGGGGCCCCGGTCGAGACCCGGCGGCAGCTGATGGTCAAGGTCGCCTGGATGCTGCTGTGGATGATCTACCTGGCCTACCCGGCGAGCGACCTGGTCAACGGCGGCCACAGCCCGGCCGGGCAGGCGATCGGCTGGGTCTGCCTGGCGGTCTTCGTGGTCGCCTACGTGCTGCTGGTGTTCTTCCGCTCGCAGGCCGGGATGAAGCCGCGGGCCTGCCAGGTGATCGTCGGGACGATGATCGTGCTCGCGGTGGGCTCCTCCTTCGCGCTCGGCGGCGCGTTCCTCACCATGTTCATCTACGCCTCGGTCTGCCTCGCGGTCGTCACCCCGCCGAACCTCGCGCCGCGCGCGCTCGTCGGCATGGCCGTTCTCACCGCCGCGACCGGCGTGCTGATCCACGCCGGGAGCGACAACGTCACCACCTTCGCGTTCAGCGCCTTCCTCTCCGGCCTCGCGATGACCGGCCTGCAGCGGCTGGTAGCCACCATGAAGGAGCTGCGCGAGGCCCGGGCCGCCGTCGCCCACCTGGCCGCCTCCGAGGAGCGGCTGCGGCTCGCCCGCGACCTGCACGACCTGCTCGGGCACTCGCTCTCGCTGATCACCCTGAAGAGCGAGCTGGCCGGCCGGTTCATGGACGCGGGCAAGGACGAGGCGGCCCGGGCCCAGGTCGCCGACATCGAGCAGGTCGCCCGGCAGTCGCTGATCGACGTGCGCGAGGCGGTGACCGGCTTCCGCCGCCCCACCCTGCCGGTCGAACTGGCCGCCGCCCGTACCGCGCTGTCCGCCGCGCAGGTCCGACTGGAGGCCGCGCCGGAACTGGTGGACGCCTGGCCGTCGCTGGCCAACGAGGAGGCGGGCGCGCTGGCCTGGGCGCTGCGCGAGGCCGTCACCAACATCGTCCGGCACGGCGAGGGCGCCACCGTCTGCACCGTGACGGCGGACGAGAGCTGGGAGGGCAGCGGCGAGCGGTACGCCGTCCTGGAGATCACCGACGACGGGCGCGGGCCGGGCAAGTCCCAGCCGGGGAACGGGCTCTCCGGGCTGGGGGAGCGCCTCGCCCTGGTCGGCGGGCGGCTGGAGACCGGCCCGGGACCGCGCGGCAAGGGCTTCCGGGTCCGGGCCTCGGTGCCGCTGCGCACGGTGCCGGCGCCGTCCCCGCAGGTTCCCTAGCTCCCCGGTGCCGGGGCGCGGTGGTGGCGGACGGCGTGGCAGTCGTCGATGAGCGCCCGAACATCCCCACCCGTTCCGCCGGGTGACAGGCCATAAGGTCTTGGCCATGGGTAACGCAGAGAACAGTCCCTCGATCCGCGTGCTGCTCGCCGAGGACCAGGGGATGGTCCGGGAGGCGCTGGCCGCGCTGCTCGGGCTGGAGGGGGACATCGACGTCGTCGCGCAGGTGGGCCGCGGGGACGAGGTGGTGGCGGCGGTGCTGGCGAACGACGTGCAGGTCGCCGTGCTGGACATCGAGATGCCGGGGATGACGGGCATCGAGGCGGCCGCCGAACTGCACCGCCGGTCGCCCGGGACGAAGGTGGTCATCGCGACGACCTTCGGCCGGCCCGGCTATCTGCGCCGGGCGATGGAGTCCGGCGCGGACGCCTTCCTGGTGAAGGACGCGCCCGCCTCCGAGCTGGCCGAGGCGATCCGCCGGGTGCTGCGCGGCGAGCGGGTGATCGACCCGGCGCTGGCGGCGGCCGCGCTGGCGGAGGGCGCCAACCCGCTGACCGCGCGCGAGCGGGACGTGCTGGGCGCGGCCTCGGACGGCGCGGTGAACGCGGACATCGCCAGGCGGCTGCACCTGTCGGAGGGGACGGTCCGCAACTACCTCTCGATGGCGATCCAGAAGACCGAGGCCCGCAACCGCACCGAGGCGGTCCGGATCGCCCGGGAGAAGGGCTGGCTGTAACTCCGTCGGGTTGCGGCTCAGTTGAGCCGGTGGCGGGCCGCCCTGGCCTCCTGGCGGACCTTCGCGGCGGTGTCCGGGTCGAAGGCGTCCAGGATCCGCGCGTAGTCGTCCATCTCCGCCGCGCCGCCGAGGAAGTCGCCCATCCGTACCAGGAGTTCGGCCCGCTCCAGGCGGAGCTGGGCCGGGTGCCGGGGGAGCAGCAGGGCGAGTTCGGTGGCCCACAGCTGGGTGCGGGCCTGTTCGGGCCGGTCGGCGGCCCAGACCCGGATGTTGCCGAGCACCCGCAGCACGATGTCCAGCGGTTGGGCGGGGGTGAGCAGGGTGGGGGTGAAGTCGTGCCCGGAGGCGGCGACCAGCCGTTCGACGTCGGCCGGGTCGAGCAGCCGTCCGCCGTGGAACGGATCGGCGAGGACGTACTCCTCGCCGCCGCCCGGGCCGCCGACCGCGACGATGAAGTGGCCGGGCAGGGCGATGCCGTGGACGGTGAGCCCGGCGCGCCGGCCGACCGCCGCCCAGACCAGCGAGAGCATGATCGGCAGGCCGCGCCGCCGGCGCAGCACGTCCGGCAGCAGTGAGGACTCCAACCGCCGGTAGTCGGACTGCCGCCCGTGGAAGCGTTCCCGCCCGCCGAGCACGGCGGCGAGCAGGGCGGCGGTCTCCTCCGGCCCGGACGGTGAGCGTTCGGCCACGGCCTGCCGGACGGCCGTCGCGTGCCGGTCGAGGGCGGCCTCGCAGGCGGCCAGCACGGCGTCCACGCCGGGCGGCTCGCCCGGATCGCCCGGGTCGAGGACGGGGTCGTGCTCGGCGGCGGCGAGCAGGCAGAGCAGCACCGGGTCGGGCTGCTCGGCGCGGGCGGCGGTCCGGAAGCGGTCTCTGCTCTGCTCGGTCACGGTGACGGCGACGGCCTTCGTACGACGGACGGACAAGCGGACATACCAGGATGGAACGGTCGGGCGGCTACTCCTGGGGAAGGAGCGCGTAGTGGTAAGTGTGACTGGTCGTGAAGCCGAGTCCGTCATAGAGCGCGATCGCGGCCTCGTTCCCGGCCTCGACCTGCAGGTACGCGCCGCTCGCGCCCTCCTCCGCCGCGCGGGCCGCGAGCACCGCCATGACCGCCGTCGCCAGCCCGGCCCGGCGGGCGTACGGCTGCACCTCGATCGCGCCGAAGCAGGCCCACGGGCCGTCGATGACGCAGCGTCCGATCGCCAGCGGCGGCTGTCCGGGGGCGCCGGGCACGGTGGCGAACCAGACCGAGGGGCCGCCGTGCAGGACGTGCCGGGCCGCCGCGCGCACCGCCGGGTCCTCGCTCAGCTTCCCGTACAGGGACAGCCAGCCGTCGTCGGCCGTCCGCGAGAGCCGCACCCGCCCGTTCCCGGCGCCGGTCCGGGCCAGCGCGGCCAGCGGGGCGGTGCGCACCGTGGTGGGGGAGCGCGGCGGGCCGAGCAGCGGCCGGAGCTCGTCGGCCGTCCCGGGGGTGACCACCTCGACCAGGGCGGGCAGTCCGCGCGCCGCGTACCAGTCCCGGACGGCGGCCAGCGCCCCGGGCAGCGGCATGCCCGGGTCGCCGAGCGCCTGGACGGAGTTGGCCCGCTGGGTGAACCCGGCCGCGGCGCGCAGCGTCCACGCGCCGAGCGCCTCCTGTTCGGCCCCGGGCCAGCCGCGCCCGGCGGTCCGCTGCAGTTCGACCGGGGTGGCGGCGGGGAGCGGCGCGCGCCGGGCCGGGAACGGCGGCACGACCTTGCCCGCGACCAGCAGCTTCTCCGGGAAGGTGGCCGGCCCGCCGGAGCGGGGCTCGACCGTCAGTCCTTGATCGTCCCACGATGTGAGCACGCCGATCACATCGCGGAACACCGGGCGGTCGTCCACGAACTCCGAGAGGCGTCGCACGGAGACTCGAAGTCCCACGTCAGAGCGATCTATCCGGACTTCCGGACGGCTCTCCCGCTGGTCTCGGGTCATGATCCGGCCACCTCCTGTGCATTTGCCTGCTCCGACCCGCGATACTAGGGGCGGGCATCGACGACGCCGCGCTCACCGCGCACGGCAGCAGAACAGAACGGGCCGCCAGGCCCTTCCGAGGAGGAACGACAGCGTGACCTACGTCATCGCGCAGCCTTGTGTCGACGTGAAGGACAAGGCGTGCATCGAAGAGTGCCCGGTTGACTGCATCTACGAGGGCCAGCGCTCCCTCTACATCCACCCGGATGAGTGTGTCGACTGTGGCGCGTGCGAGCCGGTCTGCCCGGTCGAGGCGATCTTCTACGAGGACGACACCCCGGAGGAGTGGAAGGACTACTACAAGGCGAACGTCGAGTTCTTCGACGACCTGGGCTCGCCCGGTGGCGCCTCGAAGCTCGGCCTGATCGAGCGGGACCACCCGTTCATCGCCGCTCTGCCGCCGCAGAACGCCGACCACTGACGATCGGTGGCTACTGAGCTGTGAACACCAACAGCACGCGCGCGCCGTTCCCGGGCCACCCGGGGGCGGCGTGCCGCGTTTCCGACCGGCTCCCCGTGTTCCCCTGGGACAAGCTGGAGCCGTACAAGGCCACCGCCCTCGCCCACCCCGGCGGCCTCTGCGACTTCTCCGTCGGCACCCCCGTGGACCCCGTCCCCGAGGTGATCCAGAAGGCGCTGGCCGCGCACAGCGACACGCCCGGCTACCCGACCGTCTGGGGCCCGCTGGAGCTGCGCGAGACGATCGCCGGCTGGCTGCACCGCCGCTGCGGCGCGGAGATCGGCCCGCGGGCCGTCCTGCCGACCGTCGGCTCCAAGGAGCTGGTGGCCTCGCTGCCGACCCAGCTCGGCCTCGGCCCGGGCGACCAGGTCGCCTATCCCCGGCTGGCCTACCCGACCTACGAGGTGGGCGCACGGCTGTGCGGCGCCGAGCCGGTCGAGTACGACTCGGTGGACGAGCTGGACGGCTCCCGGGTGCGCCTGCTCTGGGTGAACTCGCCGTCCAACCCGACCGGCCGGGTGCTCGGCGCGGACGAGCTGCGCCGCGCCGTCGAGTGGGCCCGGGAGCACCGGGTGCTGCTGGTCAGCGACGAGTGCTACTTCGAGCTGGGCTGGGAGGCCGAGCCGGTCTCGGTGCTGCACCCGGACGTCTGCGGCACCGACCACGAGGGCCTGCTGGCCGTCCACTCGCTCTCCAAGCGCTCCAACCTGGCCGGCTACCGCGCCTCCTTCGTGGCGGGCGACCCGGTGGTGGTCCAGGAGCTGCTGGGGCTGCGCAAGCACGGCGGCATGATCGTGCCGGCGCCGGTCCAGGCGGCGACCGTCGCGGCGCTGACGGACGACGCGCACGTGGCCGAGCAGCGGGAGCGGTACGCGGCCCGGCGCTCGGCGCTGCGGGCGGCGCTGGAGGCCTCCGGCTTCCGGGTCGAGCACTCCGAGGCGAGCCTCTACCTGTGGGCGACCCAGGACCGCCCGTGCTGGGAGACGGTGGCCGAACTGGCCGCGCTGGGCATCCTGGTGGCGCCCGGTGACTTCTACGGGCCGGCCGGCGGCGAGTTCGTCCGGGTCGCGTTCACCGCGACGGACGAGCGGGTCGCCGCGGCCGTGGAGCGGCTGGCCGCGGCACGCTGACGGTACGACGGAAGGGGTCGGTGTTCCGAACGGAACACCGACCCCTTCGGCGTCGGGACTACAGCGGCAGGCCGCTGATGCTGCCGCCGTTCACGCCGCCCAGCAGGCCGCCGACCGGGCCGAGCGCGCCGGTCAGGCCGGACAGCGGGTTGTTCGGGCCGAGGTCGGCGCCGCCGAGCCGGTTGGCCGAGCCGTGCTCCGCCAGGCCCAGCACGTCGGTGCCGGGCAGGCCGCCGGGCAGCGCGTGCTCGACCGGGCCGAGCGGCAGGGCGCGCTCGACCGCGCTGGTCGGCAGCGCGTCGGTGACGGCGTTGGTGCTGGGGACGGCGCCGGAGAGCTTGTCGGCGCCGGGCAGCGCGTGGGCGAGCGCGCCCGCCTGGCCGAGACCGCCGACCGGGCTGGTGCCGGCTTCGGCGCTGCGGGTGCCCATGCCCTTGCCGGTCACGGCCTCGCCGAGCTTGCCGGCCAGGGCCGAGGCGACCTTCGGGGTGACGGCGGAGAGCTGGCCGGTGGTGGCGGCGGTCTGGTCGACCGGCGCGGTCAGCGAGCTGGCCTTCTCGTTCGCCTCGGGGAGCTGGTGGGCGACGATGTTGCCGGCGGCGTCGGCGGAGGCCGGTACACCCGCGGCGACGGTGGCGGCGCCGGTGGTGCCGGCCGCCTGGCCGAGCTGGTGGGTGGTGTGCTGCAGGGTGGAACCGGTGTCGGTGTTGGTCAGCTGGCCCAGCGGCGCCGCGAGGTCGCTCTTGGGAAGCAGGGCGTCCCCGCCCAGTGCGGACGCGGAGCCGGCCGCGACCAGCGGGGTCGCTCCGGCCGCCACGACGAGCGCGGCCTGGGCGATCCGGCGCGTGAGGGGGTGAGACATGAGGCTCCTCGAAGGGGTCTGGGTCCGTCCCGTCCGCCGGGTGGACGACCCGGGTGCGGACGGGACCTGGCGGACGACGTTGTTACCGCTTGAGAAGCCAGAAGGTTTCGGCCGGTGCAAGGAAATAGCCTGACTGACCATCAGATCGTAGGACCGCAGTGGTGGTCCTTCCCGGCCTTGCCGGAGGCCGTCGGACCGGCTCCGGCCAAGGGAAGTGACGGTTCTCCGGCCGGGGTCGCCGGAACGGACGGCCGGTCCACCGCAGTTGACCGGAATCACCCGTCCGGCGGCAACCCGAACGTGTGTCCGTCAGCCCTTCCCGTACGGGGCCAGGGTGACCTGGACGAGCTTGGTGGACGTCCCCGAGGTCTGGTTCTGCCAGCCGTCCTCGGACTCGGACTTGCGCCAGATCTTCCCGTCGTAGGCGACCGTCGCGATGCCCAGCTGCTGGGCCTGGGCGACCGCCCAGTGGGCCACCTCCCAGCCGCTGGCCCGCTCGGCGCCCGCCCCCGCGTCGGCCCCGGTGTCCGCCGAGGTGGTCAGCGCGGCGGTGGCCGGATCCGGGGTCAGTGCGACGGCGTTCTCCGCGCCCTTGATCGTCGAGGCGTAGCCGGCGGCCGGGGTGACCGTCTTGCCGAACTCCCGGCGCACCCGGTCCGACAGCACCTGGGCACGGTCCGGCTGGGCGGCCGGGGTGGCCGAGGCGCCGGCGGTCGGCGACGGCGAGTCGGCCGGGTCCGGCTTGGCGTAGTCCTTCACCACGCAGCTGAACGAGGCGGGCTCCCGGCCGGCCAGTGCCGAGGTGAGCAGGGTCGCCTTGGTCTCGTGCTTGGCGTACGCCTGCGGGTAGCCGCTCTTCTGCACCGCCTGGGCCGCGTCGGTCAGCGGCATCCTGGTGTAGCCGGGCACCTTGATCAGGCCGTCCAGGAACTTGTTGGTCGCGTACACCGGGTCCGCGATCTGGTCCGGGGTGCCCCAGCCCATCGAGGGCCGCTGCTGGAACAGGCCGATCGAGTCCCGGTCGCCGCCCGCGAGGTTGCGCAGCTTGGACTCCTGCATCGCGGTCGCCAGCGAGATCGCCGTCGCCCGGTCCGGCAGCCCGCGCGCCCGCGCCACCGCGGCGATCGTCGCCGCGTTGGCGGCCTGCGGCAGCTCCAGCGTGCCGCTGCCGGCCGCGGTCTTCACCGTGCACTCCTCCGAGGCGCCCTGCCGGAACCCGAACCACCAGATCCCGACCACCGCCAGGCCCGCGACCATCGCCAGGCCCAACAGCCCGACCAGCACGAGCAACAGCGCACGCACCGGACCGCGGCGGCGGGGCGCCACATCATCGCCCAGCTCCTCGCCCAGCTCATCGCTGTGCCTTCTCCTGGCCACCGTCGCCCCTCTCGCGCCCTGCCTGCTTGATCCGACACCGTACCCACTCGGACGGATGTGCGGCGCACTCCGGTTGCCGATCCACGGGCGTTCCGCGTCACAGGACGACCACGCCGGGTGCACGACCGCCGGGCCGGGACACGCCCTAGGCTGACGCCATGAGCAGCCCGAACCCGACGCCCCTGGACCTGACCCTCGACGGCGGCACGCTGACCGCCCGGCTCGTCGACTTCCCCTCGGTGAGCGGCGACGAGCAGGCACTCGCCGACGCCGTCGAGGCCGCCCTGCGCGGCTACCCCCACCTGACCGTGGACCGCCACGGCAACAACGTGGTGGCCCGCACCAACCTGGGCCGCGCCGAACGCGTCGTGCTGGCCGGTCACCTGGACACCGTACCGATCGCCGACAATCTGCCCTCGTACGTCGACGGCGACCTGCTCTACGGCTGCGGCACCTCGGACATGAAGTCCGGTGTGGCGGTGGCGCTGCGGCTCGCCGCCACCCTGCCCGAGCCCAACCGCGACCTCACCTACGTGTTCTACGACTGCGAGGAGGTGGAGGCCGACCGCAACGGCCTCGGCCACCTCGCCAAGGACCACCCGGACTGGCTGGCCGCCGACTTCGCGGTGCTGATGGAGCCCAGCGGCGCCATGGTCGAGGGCGGCTGCCAGGGCACCCTGCGGGCGCAGCTGCGGCTCACCGGCGTGCGCGCCCACGCGGCCCGCAGCTGGCTCGGCGACAACGCCATCCACCACGCCGCCGAGGCGCTCACCCGGCTGGCGAACTACCGGCCGCGCCGGGTGGAGATCGACGGCCTGGAGTACCGCGAGGGCCTCAACGCGGTGCGGATCGACGGCGGCGTGGCCGGCAACGTGATCCCGGACGAGTGCGTGATCACCATCAACTTCCGCTACGCGCCGGACCGCAGCGAGGCCGAGGCGGAGAAGCACGTCCGCGAGGTCTTCGACGGCTTCGAGCTGACCGTGACCGACTTCGCCCCGGGCGCCCTCCCGGGCCTCTCCCAGCCCGCCGCCCAGGCCTTCCTGGCAGCCACCGGCGGCCAGGCCCGCGCCAAGTTCGGCTGGACCGACGTCGCCCGGTTCAGCGCGCTCGGCGTCCCGGCGGTCAACTACGGCCCCGGCGACCCGAACTACGCACACAAGCGGGACGAGCACTGCTCGCTGACCGCCATCGCCGAGACCGAGGCCCGGCTGCGCGCCTGGCTGACCAGCTGACCAGTCGAAGCAGAAGACGTTCGAGGCCGATCCGTCCGGGTCGAACGCCATCTTCCGGTTCCCCAACCGACCTTCCCCCGTTGCCTGAAAACGGGGGAGGGCGGGCGTAGGGTTTCGTCATGACAGGCACAGGAGACGACAAGCACTACGGACACGGCCCCGAGCAGGTCGGCGTGCCGCGGAAGAAGAAGGCCTGGCCCGAGAAGCAGAAGGGCCCGGTGCTGGTGCGCCGGGACCAGGTCGGCACCAGCACCACGGACCAGCGCCTGCTGGACACCACCGGTCCCACCGACTGGCTGCACACCGACCCCTGGCGGGTGCTGCGGATCACCTCCGAGTTCGTCGAGGGATTCGGCGCCCTGGCCGAACTCCCGCCCGCGATCAGCGTGTTCGGCTCGGCCCGGACGCCGGCGGACTCTCCCGAGTACGAGGCCGGGGTGACCATCGGCCGGGCCCTCGCCGAGGCCGGCTACGCGGTGGTCACCGGCGGCGGCCCGGGCGCGATGGAGGCGGCGAACCGCGGCGCCTCGGAGGGCGGCGGCCTCAGCGTCGGGCTCGGCATCGAGCTGCCCTTCGAGCAGGGCCTCAACGAGTTCGTCGACCTCGGGCTGAACTTCCGCTACTTCTTCGTCCGCAAGACGATGTTCGTGAAGTACGCGCAGGGCTTCGTGGTCCTGCCCGGCGGACTCGGCACGCTGGACGAGCTGTTCGAGGCGCTCACCCTGGTGCAGACGAAGAAGGTCACCCGCTTCCCGGTGATCCTCTTCGGCAGCGCCTACTGGGGCGGCCTCTACGAGTGGCTGAAGAACACCCTGGTCGCCCAGGGCAAGGCGGCCCCGCACGACCTGGAGCTGTTCCACATCACCGACGAGATCGACGAGGTCCTGAAGATCCTCGCCGAGGCCCGCCGGCCCGCCGACGAGATCTAGCGCGAGCGAGCCGAAGGGGCGCGCCGGTGCCGGAAAGCGAGGAGCGACCAGCGAGGAACGAGCGCCGGAGCGACGACCGTCGGCACCGGGCCCGAGCGCCCCGGAGGCGAGCCGAGCGCCAGATGCTCGGACGAGCGAGCGTCAGAAGGAGGCGAGCCGAGCGTCGGAGGGGACAGCCTCAGGCCAGCCCCCGGCGGGCGACCGCCGGGGGGCGGGTGCCCCGGATCGAGGCGACCATGTCCAGCACCTGGCGGGTCTCCTCGACCTGGTGCACCCGGTAGACCTGGGCGCCCAGCCAGGCCGAGACCGCCGTGGTGGCCAGGGTGCCGAGCAGCCGCTCGTCCACCGGCCGGTCCAGGGTCTCGCCGACGAAGTCCTTGTTGGAGAGCGAGACCAGGACCGGGAAGCCGGTCGCGGTCATCTCCGGCAGCCGCCGGGTGGCCTCCAGCGAGTGCCGGGTGTTCTTGCCGAAGTCGTGCCCCGGGTCGATGATCACGGCGTCCCGGCGGACGCCCAGCTCCACCGCCCGCTCGGCCAGTCCGACGGTGACCCGCAGGATGTCCGCCATCACGTCCTCGTACCCGGCCCGGTGCGGCCGGGTGCGCGGCTCGGCGCCGCCCGCGTGGGTGCAGACCAGCCCGGCGTCGTACCGGGCGGCCACCTCGGCGAGCCGGGGATCGACCCCGCCCCAGGCGTCGTTCAGCAGGTCCGCGCCCACCTCGCAGACCGCCTCGCCCACCTCGTGCCGCCAGGTGTCCACGCTGATCACCGCCTCGGGGTGGCGCTTGCGCAGCTCGGCCACGAACGGCACGGTGCGCCGCAGTTCCTCCTCGACCGTGACCTCGTCGCCCGGGCCGGCCTTCACCCCGCCGATGTCCAGGATCGCCGCGCCCTGGGCCATCGCGCGGTCGGCGGCGGCGAAGGCGGCCTCGTCGGCGAAGGTCGCGCCCTTGTCGAAGAACGAGTCAGGGGTCCGGTTCACGATGGCCATGATCACCAGCTCGTCGTCACCGAATTCGCGCGGTCCCAGGCGCAGTGCCACCGATGTCTCCTCCACAGCTCCTGCGGGTGCGATGATGGCCCCCGGCCTCACTAGGGACCATGCTGTCATGATCAGCCCGGTTCCCTGGCACCTCGGAGGAGGCCGACCGGGAGTTCGGGAGGACAGCTCGTGTTCTGGGTGATCGTGGTCGCCATGGCCGTGGTGGTCGGCGGCGCCGCGCTGGTGGCGCTCGGCGGTGGCGGCTCGATGCCGGAGGCGGTGCCGGACCGCATCGCCGCCCGGCTGCCGCAGGACCGGCCGCTGACCAAGACGGACGTGGACGAGCTGCGCCTGCCGATGGCCGTGCGGGGCTACCGGATGGACGAGGTGGACGACGTCCTGGACCGCCTCGGTGCCGAACTCGCCTACCGCGACTCGCGGATCGCCGAGCTGGAGGCCGCCGCCCACCTGCGCGGCGCGGTCGAGGCCGGCACCGCCCCCGACCCGGCCGCCGAACCCCTGCCCGGCCTGGAGCAGTTCGCCGCGGTGGTCGAGCCCGCGGTGGCGCTCACCAAGGCGCAGGCCCCCGAGGACGCGAAACCGGTGAAGGAGAAGTGACCGCGGTGACCGACGGCGCCGTCCTCGGTGCGGACGGCCTGCGCCGCTGCGGCTGGGGCGACTCCACCGACGACTACCGGGTCTACCACGACACCGAGTGGGGCCGGCCGGTGCACGGCGACGACGCCCTGTTCGAACGGGTCTGCCTGGAGGCCTTCCAGTCCGGCCTGTCCTGGCTGACCATCCTGCGCCGCCGGGAGGGCTTCCGGGCCGCGTTCGCGGGCTTCGAGATCGGCAAGGTCGCCGAGTTCGGCGAGGCCGACAAGGAGCGGCTGCTCGCCGACGCCGGCATCATCCGCAACCGGGCCAAGATCGAGGCGGCGATCGCCAACGCCCGGGTCGCCCGCGACCTGGACGGCGGCCTCGACGCGCTGATCTGGCAGTTCGCCGCCGACCCGGACCGGCCGGCCCCGCGCACGCTGGGCGAGGTGCCGGCCGTCACCCCCGAGTCGACGGCGCTGGCGAAGTCGCTGAAGAAGGCGGGCTTCCGCTTCGTCGGCCCGACCACCGCCTACGCCCTGATGCAGGCCTGCGGTCTGGTCGACGACCACCTGGCGGACTGCCACGTCCGCGCCGGCGGGGCGGAGAAGCGCTAGCGGCCCACGTACTCGGGCTTCTCCTTGGCGATGAAGGCGCGCACCGCGATCCGGTGGTCCTCGCTCTCCCCGGCCAGGGTCTGCAACTCGTCCTCCTTGTCCAGCAGTTCGTCCAGCGAGTGCGAGGCGCCGTACGCCAGCGACTCCTTGATGGCGCCGTAGGCCACCGTCGGGCCCGCGGCCAGCTCGCGGGCGAAGACCCGTGCGGTGGCAGCGAGTTCGTCGGCCGGCACGACCTTGGTGGCCAGGCCCAGCTCCATCGCCTCCGCGGCCTTGACCGTCCGGGGCAGCATCAGCAGCTCGGTGGCCTTGGCGTGCCCGACCAGCCGGGGCAGCGTCCAGGACGCGCCGGAGTCGGCGGTCAGGCCGATCCCGGCGAAGGCGGTGTTGAAGCCGGCCCGGTCGGAGAGGATCCGGAAGTCGCAGGCGAAGGCGAGCGAGGCGCCCGCGCCGGCCGCCACCCCGCCGACCGCGGCGACGGTCGGCTTGCGCATCCCGGCCAGCGCGCGGGTCAGCGGGTTGTAGTGCTCGGCGACGGTCCGCAGCGCGCCCTCACCGGTCTCCTCGAAGTGCTTCAGCAGCGCCAGGTGCTCGTTGAGGTCCTGTCCGACGCAGAACGCCCGCTCGCCGGCCCCGGTCAGCAGCACCGCCCGCACCGCCGGGCTCCCGGCGGCCTCGGTCACGGCGTCGCGCAGCGCGACCTTGGTGGCCACGTCCAGGGCGTTCATCGCCTCCGGGCGGTTGATGGTGATGACGGCCAGGCCGCCGTCCAGCTCGTACAGCACGGAATCGGACATGGGGAGGGCTCCCTAAACGGTCGTCGCGTCGGTGGTCGTGCCAGGATGCCGGAGCGGAGGGCCGCCTGGGGAGTGTGAGGTATCGCACCTTCCGGTGGTGCCCCCACCGCCGCCACGCCAGGGCTTATGACGCCAATTGCGACGGTTGCGGCCGGTCCGGCCGTGGATGCACCGAGAGTGATGTTGGTCATCAGGCCGTGGCATGCGGGATAATGGCTTCCGATCAATGCGTTCGATACCGGCGGTGGACGGACTGCCGGTGCGTAGCTGAGCGGTTGCAGGAAGGGGAACGAGCATGGCGGCCATGAAGCCGCGGACGGGTGACGGCCCGCTCGAAGTCACCAAAGAGGGGCGAGGCATCATCATGCGCGTTCCGCTCGAAGGCGGCGGACGCCTCGTGGTGGAGCTCACGCCTGACGAGGCCGACGCCCTGGGCGATGCCCTGAAGAAGGTCACCGGCTGACCGCAGCGGGTGCTCGCCGTCTCCTGGAGACGTACTGCCGGGCCCGGGTACGACGTCACGTCGGCCCGGGCCCGTGCGTTCTCCCGGTGCCCCCCACGGGCCCCGGGGCGTGCCCGGCTAGCGCTTGACGGCGCAGAGCAGTCCGTCCGAGACCGGCAGCAGCGCGGGCAGCAGCGCCTCGCTCTCCCGGACGTCCCGGACGAGGTCGCGCACCGCGCCGGTCTGCGGGTCCTGCAGCTCGGGCTCGGCGAGCCGGCCCTCCTGGAAGACCCCCTCGAAGCAGACCATCCCGCCCGGCCGCAACAGCCGCAGCGACTCCAGCAGGTACTCGCGGGACTCGGCCGGGTCCCCGTCGCAGAACACCAGGTCGTACTGGCCGTCGGCGAGCCGGGGCAGCACGTCCAGGGCCCGGCCCGGTATGAACCGCGAGCGGTTGGCCGCGAACCCGGCCGCCTGGTAGGCCTCGCGGGCCAGCTGCTGGCGCACCGGCTCGGAGTCGACGGTGGTGAGCACGCCGTCCGGCCGCATCCCGCGCAGCAGGTAGACCCCGGACACCCCGGTGCCGGTGCCGATCTCGGCCACCGCCTTGGCGTCCAGAGCCGCGGCCAGCAGGCGCAGGCAGGCTCCGCCGCTCGGCCCGATGGCCCGTATCCCGGTCCTCGCGGACTGGGCCCGGGCGTAGGTCAGCACCGCGTCCTCGCCCACGTAGGTGTCGGCGAGGGCCGCGCGCGCGGGCCCGAACTCGCTGATGGCTGCCTCTTTCGGAGCCCCGGGTGGCGGCCCGGTGCGGAGGGATGTCGATATTTCCTGCCACAGGTTACTGGCCGGGCGGGAACCGCGTACGGCGGCGGGCCGTTGTCACTGAGGACCGGGTGCGCAAGACCTCCCGGACACTTTTATCCGGGCTTGACGGGTGAGGTGGATATGGTGGTGGCCCTGCTGGGCAGAAGAGCCGACCGAGGAGGTGTGGCCGAGGGCGACGTCCCTGTGCGGCGGCACTTCCGCGGCACCGCGTCGGCCCGTACGCCGAAGCCCGTGATGAACCAGCCTGCGCACTCCGACCTGGACCAGCCCGCCGCCGAGACGCCGGCCGCCGGTACCACCGAGGCCCCTGTCCTCGCGACCTTCGCCGAAGGTCCCGACGCGCAGACCTGGACTCCTCCCACGTGGGAGGAGATCGTCGAGGCCCACAGCGCCCGCGTCTACCGCCTGGCCTACCGCCTGACGGGCAACCAGCACGATGCCGAGGACCTCACCCAGGAGGTCTTCGTCCGGGTGTTCCGTTCGCTGTCCACCTACACCCCCGGCACGTTCGAGGGCTGGCTGCACCGGATCACCACCAACCTGTTCCTGGACATGGTCCGCCGCCGCCAGCGCATCCGCTTCGACGCGCTCGGCGAGGACGCGGCCGAGCGGCTCGCCTCCCGCGAGCCCAGCCCGGCCCAGCACTTCAGCGACACCCACTTCGACGCCGACGTGCAGCAGGCCCTGGACACCCTCGCCCCGGAGTTCCGCGCCGCCGTGGTGCTCTGCGACATCGAGGGCCTCTCCTACGAGGAGATCGCCGCCACGCTGGGCGTCAAGCTCGGTACCGTCCGCAGCCGCATCCACCGCGGCCGCTCCCACCTGCGCGCCGCGCTCAAGCACCGCGCCCCCGGCTCGGCCCCGGGCCGCGAGCGCCGCGGCGGCTCGGAGGAGCCGGTGCCGGTCGGCGTCGCCGGCGAGGCCGCGACTGCGCCCGGCGGGCGTGGACGGAGGCGATCGTGAGCGGAACCAGCCGGTCCGGCCCGGACCGTTCGGATGCGTCCGACCGGTCCTCGGCCTGGCGGAGCTGGGCACTGCCGGGCCGTCGCGGCACCGAGGACCCGGTGCTCGGCGAACCCGGCGACCCCCTGCCGCCCGCCCTCCCGCTGCCCGCCGACACGGCACTGCGCACGGTCCCCGTACGGCCCGCCGAACCCGCGGCCGAGGAGCACCACCTCGGCGACCGGCTGTCCGCCTTCCTGGACGGCGAGCTCGGCCACGACTCCCGCGAGCGGGTCCTGGCCCACCTGGCGACCTGCCCGCAGTGCAAGGCCGAGGCCGACGAGGGCCGCTCCGTCAAACACCTGCTGACCCGCACCGACAACCCCGGCCCCTCCTCCGCGCTGATGGCCCGGCTGATGGCCGTCGGCAGCCTCCCGGAGGACGCCCCGGCGGACGCCGACTGGCCGCCGCGCGGGCGCGGCCGGGACGACGACGACCTGCCCGGCGGCGGAGTGGGCGCCACCGGCACCCTCGGCGGCAGCCGGCTCGACGGCGGCTCCTTCGGCCGTGGCGCCGGCGCCTCCTTCGGTGCGGGCGCGCTGGGCGCCGACGCCCCCGTCCCCGGGTTCGACCCGCGCGCCTTCGGCCGCGGCTCGGTGCTGCGGCCGCTGATGGGGCGCCGCACCGCCCATCCGGAGGCCGTCGCCCGGCCCGACCGCGCCGCCGCCCGTCCGCAGCCCGCCGCGGCCGTCGTACGCCCCTCCGCGGCCCGCGGCCGCCGACTGGTGTTCGCCGCCGCCGGCGCCTTCTCCGTCGCCGCGGTCACGCTCGGCGGCGTCGGGGGGCTCACCCAGGGTGAGGAGCAGCACGGCACCACGGTCAGCCCGGTGGGCGGCACCACCGGCCGCACCGGCCTGGTCCCGATGAACGCCCAGGTCCCGGTGGACTTCCCGGGCCGCCCGGTGGCCGCCACCCGCGAGGCGGAGCCGTCCTCCTCCCCGGAGCGCTACCCCGGCAGCATCGCCGCCCTGCGCCAGCAGATCCGTTAGCGAACCCCTTCGCTCGCCCAGGCCACCGGCCGGTCTTTACCACGGCTTCATCCCGCTGTGGGCCAGGGACCCGCCGGTGGCCATTACCCTGTAGGAACCGTCGTCCGACGAGCTAGGGAGCAAAGGTGTTCAGCGACGTAGGTGGGCTGGAGATCCTGACCCTGATCGTGATGGCGATCATCATCTTCGGCCCCGACAAGCTGCCGAAGCTGATCCAGGACACCATGGGCTTCATCCGGAAGATCCGTTCCTTCGCGGACAACGCGAAGGAGGACATCCGCAGCGAGCTCGGGCCCGAGTTCAAGGACTTCGAGTTCGAGGACCTCAACCCCAAGACCTTCGTCCGCAAGCAGCTCATCGGTGACCAGCAGGACCCGCTGGGCCTGAAGGACATGAAGGAGTCGCTCGACATCCGCTCCGTCCTGGACGACAAGCCGGCCGCGCCGGTGAACGGCCGGGCGGGCAGCGTGAGTTTCGACAAGGCCGCCCCGGCTCCCGCCTCCGCCGGCGCCCCGCTGCAGCCCGGCGAGCGGCCCCCGTTCGACCCCGACGCGACGTAGCGGCACCGAAACCACCGCCCCGCCCGGCCGCCCGGCTGAGCGGGGCGGCGGCGTGCGCGCCGCTATTGTGCTGATTGTTCCCGCTGAGCCGTCCGTCACATCCGCGTCCGCGCGGACCAGGAACGGCCCCCGGGAACGCCGAGGTACGCCACCATGGGAGCGCGCCACGGCAGGCACACGTGCGTTTGAGGAGGCCCGGGGATGGACGCGACGAGTCAGGCGGGAGGGGCGACGGTCACGGCCGGCGGCCCGGTGGTCGGCGGGCAGGCAGGCCCGGCGGACCCGCTGGTGCCCTACCTGTCCGCCGACTTCCCCTGGTACGGCCTGGACGACGGCTGGAGCGGCCGCCGCTACCTGATGCAGGCCGGCGCCGGCGTCCCCCGCGGCGGAACGGCCGGCAGCGTCGACTACGGCACCCTCGGCCACGGCGACGAGCCCGCCAAGCAGTTCGAGCCGCGCGACGTACGGAAGTTCGCCGTCGTGGTCACCGTCGCCCGCCGGGACAGCCGCCGCAGCGCCGACAACACCGGCACGCTGGAGGCGACCTCCGCCTCCTCCGCCGCCTGGCTGGCCGGCTCCGGCCTGCTCGCCGCGACCTGGCCGGGCCAGCTGGACCGCACGCTGCGCCAGGACTGGCTGGACCAGCAGAGCAACCTGGCCTGGGACCTCGCCGACGACCTGGCCGGCCCCGGCTGGTCCACCCTGAGCCTGCCGGTCAACGGCCTGCCGCAGCCGTTCCGCTACCGCGAGTCCGAGTACGGCTGGGTGCTGGCCGGCGAGGCCCCCGGCGTGCTGCTCGGCGCCTTCGGCCGGGGCGTCAGCGCGTACGGCGTCGGCTTCGCCACCGTCCCCGACCTGGGCGGCTACGCCCGCCCGTAGGGCCCCTGGGGACGCCGAGGGCCCGGGTGGAGATCCACCCGGGCCCGCAGTCACTCGCCCGCTCGCCTCCGGGGCGCTCGGACCCGGTGCCGACGGTCGTCGCTCCGGCGCTGGTCCCTCGCTGGTCGCTTCTCCCTTTCGGCACCGGCGCGCCCCTTCGGCTCGGGGCGGGGGAGGTACGGCCTCAGAACTTGTTCTTGGGCGTCAGGCCCAGCGACATGCCGGAGAGTCCGCGCTGGCGGCCGCCGAGCTTGCCGGCCACGGCGCGCAGGGCGGCGCCGGCCGGGGAGTCGGGGGCGGCCAGGACGACCGGGCGGCCGTCGTCGCCGCCCTCGCGCAGCCGGACGTCGATCGGGATCGAGCCGAGCACCGGGACGGTCGCGCCGACCGTGCGGGTGAGTGCGTCCGCGACGGTCTGGCCGCCGCCGGTGCCGAAGACGTCGATCATCTCGTCGCAGTGCGGGCACGGCATGCCGGACATGTTCTCGATCACGCCGACGATCTTCTGGTGGGTCTGCACCGCGATGGTGCCGGCCCGCTCGGCCACCTCGGCGGCGGCCATCTGCGGGGTGGTGACGATCAGGATCTCGGCGTTGGGGACCAGCTGGGCCACCGAGATCGCGATGTCGCCGGTGCCGGGCGGCAGGTCCAGCAGCAGCACGTCCAGGTCGCCCCAGTACACGTCGGCGAGGAACTGCTGAAGCGCCCGGTGCAGCATCGGGCCGCGCCACACCACGGGGGCGTTGCCCGGGGTGAACATGCCGATCGAGATGACCTTCACGCCGTTCGCCTGCGGCGGCATGATCATGTCCTGGACCTGGGTCGGGCGGCCCTCGACACCCAGCATGCGCGGCACGCTGTGGCCGTAGATGTCGGCGTCCACGACGGCGACCTTCAGCCCGTCCGCGGCCATCGCGGCGGCCAGGTTGACCGTCACCGAGGACTTGCCGACGCCGCCCTTGCCGGAGGCGACGGCGTAGACGCGGGTCAGCGTGCCCGGCTTGGCGAACGGGATCTCCCGCTCGGGGGCGCCGCCGCGCAGCAGCTGGGAGAGCTCCTTGCGCTGCTCGTCGCTCATCACGTCCAGCTCGACCTCGACGCCGGTCACGCCGGGCACCCTACCGACCGCCTCGCGGACCCGGGTGACGATGGTGTCGCGCATCGGACAGCCGGAGACGGTCAGGTAGACCGCGACGCTCACCGCGCCGTCCTCGGCGATCCCGACCGATTTCACCATGCCGATCTCGGTGATCGGGCGGTTGATCTCCGGGTCGTTGACGGTCGCCAGCGCCTGGCGTACGGACTCTTCCGTGACGCCGGCCGCGACCTCTGTCTCGTTGGCCATGCCTTGATGGTACGGCGCCCGGCGAACCGGTTAACCGGCCGGTAGCGTGCCGAGGGTCACAACGACTCGGCCGCGCCCCGCCGTTCGTCCATCTCCTTGAGCAGCGACTGCAGCTCGGAGCGGATGAAGTCACGGGTGGCCACCTCGCCGAGCCCGTGCCGCAGGGCGGCGACCTCGCGGGCCAGGTACTCGGTGTCGGCGATGTTGCGGTCGCTGCGGGCGCGGTCCTGCTCCATGTTGACGCGGTCCCGGTTGTCCTGCCGGTTCTGCGCCAGCAGGATCAGCGGAGCCGCGTACGAGGCCTGCAGCGACAGCGCCAGGGTGAGGAAGATGAACGGGTACTCGTCGAACCGCAGGCCGGCCGGCAGCAGGGTGTTCCACCCTATCCAGACCACGACGAACACCGTCATCCAGACGATGAACCGGCCGGTGCCGAGGAAGCGGGCGATCCGCTCCGACAGCACGCCGAAGGCCTCGGGGTCGTAGGACGGCAGGCTCAGCAGGCCCGGCCGGGCGGTGCGCGGCTGGTCGAGGCGGGTGCGGTTGGAGCCGGTGATGGGGGAGGTCTCCAGGCGGTCCCGGCCGATGCCCTCGCGGGTGCGCAGCTCGCGCAGCTGGCGCAGTTCCCGCAGTTCGCCCTGCAGGCGCCGGCGCGCGGACTCGCCGGGACGTCCGTTGCGGTCACCGTCCACCGGCCGTCTCCTCCCTCTCGTCGTACCGGGTGTCCTCGTCGTCCCGGGCGTGCAGCGCGGCGTCGCGCCAGTCGTCGGGCAGCAGGTGGTCGAGCACGTCGTCGACGGTCACCGCGCCGAGCAGGTGGTCGGCCTCGTCCACGACCGGCGCGGCCACCAGGTTGTACGTCGCCAGGTAGCTGGTGACCAGCGGCAGCGGGGTGTCCGGCGGCAGCGCGTCCAGGTCGTCGTCCACCAGCGAGCCGACCAGGACGTACGGGGGCTCGCGCAGCAGCCGCTGGAAGTGCACCGCGCCCAGGTACTTGCCGGTCGGGGTCTCGGTCGGGGGTCGGCAGACGTACACCTGGGCGGCCAGCGCGGGTTTGTGGTCGCGGATCCGGATCCGGGCCAGCGCCTCGGCGACCGTCGCGTCCGGCTCGAGGACGATCGGCTCGGTGGTCATCAGACCGCCGGCGGTGTCCTCCTCGTAGGACAGCAGGCGGCGGACCGGCTCGGCCTCCTCCGGCTCCATCAGCCCGAGCAGCCGCTCGGCCTCGTCGCCGGGCAGCTCGGAGAGCAGGTCGGCGGCGTCGTCCGGGTCCATCGCCTCCAGGACGTCGGCCGCCCGCTCCCCCTTGAGCTTGCCGATGATCTCGACCTGGTCGTCCTCGGGCAGCTCCTCCAGGACGTCCGCGAGCCGCTCGTCGGGCAGCGCGGCGGCCACCTCGGCGCGGCGCTTGGCGGACAGGTGGTGCATCACGCTGGCGAGGTCGGCCGGGCGCAACTGCTCGAAGGTGGCGAGCAGGTTGGCCGCGCCCTGGTCCTGCTCGGGCAGTGCGAAGCCGGTGACGTCCTGCCAGTCCAGGGTGAGCCGCTCGCCCTTGCCCTTGCGCAGCCGGGAGGCCCGGCCGACCTGGACGAAGACCTTGCTGACCTCCCACTCGCGCAGCCGGGTCTGCACCATGCCGACGTCCAGCACGGTGACGTCCTCACCGGTCTTGGACCAGGTGACGGTGCGGTCCAGCAGCTCGGCCAGCACCAGGGTCTCGGACGGGCGCTGCTCGAAGCGGCGCAGGTTGATCAGGCCGGTGGCGAGCACCTGGCCGGACTCCAGGCTGGTCACCCTGGTCATCGGCAGGAAGATCCGGCGCCGGCCGACGACCTCGACCACCAGGCCCAGCACCCGCGGCGGGCGTCCGCCCAGGCGCAGCGACACGACCACGTCCCGGACCCGTCCGACCTGGTCGCCGTTCGGGTCGAAGACCGCGATGGCGGAGAGATGGGAGATGAAGACCCGGGTACCTGGCCCTGCCATGAACTCCCTCGACTCGCTCGACCTGCTCGACGCCGTACCGTGCGCGCCGCGGCGCGCGTTCGGCCAAGGCTACCCGCGCGGCGTACGCCCGGCCCGGTGAGGCACCGTAGCGACCCCAGGAGTCCTGGGCGTGAACCTTTAGCGGCGCTTGAACAGTAGTTTGGGCAGCCCGGCCGGGATCGGGCGGCGGGTGGTGGCCGGGGTGGGCATCGGCTGGGCGGCGTGCGAGCCGTCCGGCATGGCGCCCGGTCGCTCGGTCAGCGCCCCGGCCGGCCGCAGCCGCAGCACCCGGCACTCGCGCGCCCAGCGCTCGGCGATGGTGTCGGTGTCGGGCGCGTTCAGCCGCTTGCCCTTGAGCTCCTCGACGGCGCCCAGCCAGGCCTCGCCGTGCGGCTCCAGCTCGACCACCTCGGCGTTCCAGCCGGTCAGCCGGCCGCCCTTGTCCTTGCTGCGCACGGTGATCACGGCGCCGGCGCCCGCGGTCAGGCCGTGCAGCGGCTGCTCGCCGCCGTCGCCGACCACCATCACCGCGCCGTCGTGCCAGGCGTGCCACAGCGGGCGGGCCTGTGCCTCTCCGTCCGCGCGCACCCAGAGCAGACCGGACTTCTTCGCGGCCTCCTCCAGCAGGGCCTGGTCGAGGAAGTCGTCGGCGGTGGGGGCGGCGGAGTTGCGGTCCATGGCGGACAGCGTACGGGTTTCCGGTCCGTCCCCGTCGGCCGGACGGGCGCGGTGGTCCCGCGGGCGGGCGCCGTGGCCGGGTCGGACGGCCAGGCTGGTCCCGCCGGATGTCTCAGCCGCCGGGCGACAGTTCCATTACCGGGCCACGGGCCTTACCGTATGAGCGCCCCGCCCCCGCGACCAGCGAAGGAGCGCCGTGCCCGCCGCCCGGCCCGCGACCGCCCCCGCCCCAGCCACCGCCGCCGACCCGCGGTCCGCGCACCCGCTCCCCAGCCTCGACCTGCTGCTGCTCGCCGTCTCGATCGGCGGCATCTCCCTCTCCGGCCCGCTGATCTCCGCCACCGCCGCGCCCGCGCTGGCCATCGCCTTCTGGCGCAACGTCATGTCGGTCGGCGTCCTCGGCCCGTACGCGCTGCTGCGCCACCGCGCCGAACTGCGCGGCATCGGCCGGCGGTCGCTGCTGCTGGCGGTCGCCGCCGGGGTGCTGCTCGCGGTGCACTTCGCGCTCTGGATGCCCAGCCTGCGGATGACCTCGGTGGCCTCCGCCACCGCGCTGGTCACCACCACCCCGCTGTGGACGATCCTGCTGATGCGGCTGTTCGGCGTCCGGGCGCCCCGGATGGTCTGGCTCGGCACCGTCGTCGCCTTCGCGGGCGTACTGGTACTGACCGGCGTGGACCTCTCGATGTCCCCGCGGGCCCTGCTCGGCGACGCCCTGGCGCTCGCCGCCGGCCTTGCCGCGGCCGGGTACGTGCTGCTCGGCGCCGAGGTCCGCAAGACCGTCAGCACCACCGCGTACACCCTGGTCTGCTACGCCACCACGGCGGTCGGCCTGCTGGTGATCTGCCTGGTCACCGGGACCGGGCTGGCCGGCTGGTCGGCCGGGGCCTGGTGGCAGATCGTGCTGCTGATGGTCACCGCACAGCTGCTCGGGCACTCGCTGAGCAACCGGGTGGTGCGCAACCTCGGCCCGTCGATCACCTCCACCGCGATCCTGCTGGAGACCCCGGGCGCGGCCCTGATCGCCGCCCTGTGGCTGGGGCAGTGGCCGCCGGTGGCCGCCTACCCGGCGGTGGTGCTGATCCTGCTCGGCCTGGTCCTGGTCGCCCGCGGCGGGCGGCGCTGACCGCCTCCCGGAGGCGGGGTTACAGCCAGCCGTTGCGGCGGAAGCCCCGGTACATCCCGACGCAGATCAGCGCGATCGCGCCGAGCACCATCGGGTAGCCGTACGCGTGGTGCAGTTCGGGCATGTAGTCGAAGTTCATCCCGTACACGCCGGTGATCATGGTGGGCACCGCGAAGATCGCCGCCCAGGCGGTGATCTTGCGCATGTCCTCGTTCTGCGCCACCGACACCTGCGCCAGGTTCGCCTGGAGCAGCGAGTTCAGCAGCTCGTCGAAGCCGTGCACCTGCTCGGTGACCCGGGCCAGGTGGTCGGCGACGTCCCGGAAGTACTTCTGGATGTCCGGGTCCACCAGGCGCTGCACCGGCTCGGACAGCTGCTGCATCGGGCGCAGCAGCGGCACCACCGCGCGCTTGAACTCCAGTACCTCGCGCTTGAGTTGGTACACCCGTCCGACGTCCGCGCTGCGCGCGCCCTTGGCCGAGAAGACGCCGTACTCGATCTCGTCCACGTCGTTCTGCAGCCGCTCGGCGACCAGCAGGTAGTTGTCCACCACGTGGTCGGCGATCGCGTGCAGCACCGCAGCCGGGCCCTTTGCGAGCAGTCCGGCCTCGTCCGCGTCCGCCTCCAGCCGGTGCCGCAGCTCCTGCAGCGAGCCGTGGCCGCCGTGCCGCACCGTGATGACGAAGTCCCGCCCGGCGAAGACCATCAGCTCGCCGGTCTCCACCACCTCGCTGGTGGGCGTGAGTTGGTCGTGCTCGACATAGCGGATGGTCTTGAAGACGGCGAACAGCACGTCGTCGTAGCGCTCGACCTTGGGCCGCTGGTGGGCGTGCACCGCGTCCTCCACCGCGAGCGGGTGCAGACCGAACCGCTGGGCGATGCCCTCGAACTCCGCGCCGGTCGGCTCGTGCAGTCCGATCCAGCTGAACGACCCTGCGGTGTCCGTGAGTTGGTGCGCGGCCTTGACCCGGCGGGCAGCCTCGCGCGGGCTGCAGGCCTCGCCGTTGCGCCGGCCGTGCTGGTAGACGGCACAGTCCACGACCGCCGAGCCGGTGCCCTCGGGCACGGCGTCGTACACCCCGGCGGCACCCCGGCGGCGGTTGGTGCGGACGGCGGCGCGCAGGCTGTTGATCATCGACATGGCAGGCTCCCTGAAGCAGGAGCCGTCGCACGGCGGCGCGGAAGAACCGCGGGCAGGGCCGTGGTGCGACGGCGAGGAACACCGGTGAAGGGGATGAGGGTGCTCTCCCGGCCGGTCCGTCCGCCGCCGACCCGCGCCCGGGCCGCTACGGCTGGATCAGCCGGCAGGGCCTGCGAGGCGAGGGGTGCGGGGAAGTCGGGGCCGGGCAGAGCTGCCGGTACTGCATGGTCGGCCGGTATCCACCGCAACCACCTCCTTCGCGCCGCCGCCCCGGGACGAACGATCCCGGTGGCCAGTCGCTCACCCTAACAGCTGACCGGGCATCGGTGCCCCGGGGTTTCCCTGCCCTTTGCCCGTACGCCCCCGCGCGGACCGCGAATCCGCCCGGGTTACGCTCACCGGCATGGCGCACGACTTCCCGTCCTTCGGTGACCCCCACGGCGGCAGCTCCCCGGAACTCACCCGGGAGGCGGTCCTGGCCGCCGTCGAGGCCCGGCTGATCTCGACCTTCGGCGAGCCGAGCGGCCGAGCCGCCGTCACCTTCCTCGGCACCGACCGGATCGAGGTGCTGCGCTTCGGTCCGGACGCCGACGGACTGGTCCGCTACGCGACGCTCGGGATGTCCGCCGCCCCGATGGCCGACCCGACCGCGCTGGTCGCCGACCAGCTGCGCGGCCCTCGCGTCGAACTGGTGCTGACGGTGCGCGGCGGGAGCGACGGCGTGCTGCGCAGCCTCGCCACCTTCGCCGCGACCCCGCAGGTCGAGGGCCTGGTGGTGGCCCCGGGCGGCTCGCTGGACCTCGGCGCCCCGCTCTGGGACGGCGCCCCCTTCACCTCGGTGCTGGCCGCCGAGCCGGGCGGCCTGGTCGAGGACCTGGAACTGGCCGAGCCCGCCGAGCCGGTGCGCTTCCTGCCGCTGCTCCCGATGACGCCCAACGAGGCCGGCTGGAAGCGGGTGCACGGCGCGGCGGCGCTGCAGGAGCGCTGGCTGAACCAGGGCACCGACCTGCGCGACCCGCAGCGGCGCGGCGTCAAGCTCGACTGACCCCCGGCCTCGTGCGCCGGCGCCCCGCCCGCCGTCAGCGCTCGATCGGCTTCGCCCCGGTGGCCTGGGCGAGCAGCGCCTCGTACACCTCGGGGTCGGTGGTGTGCTCGCCGAGCCGGACGGTCTTGCGGCTGCCGTGGTAGTCGCTGGAGCCGGTGACCAGCAGGCCGAGGTCGCCGGCCAGGCCGCGCAGCCGTTGCCTGGTCTCCTCGTCGTGGTCGGTGTGGTCGACCTCCAGCGCGGCCAGCCCGGCCGCCGCGAGGTCGGCGATCACCTGGTCCGGGACGGTCCGGCCGCGCTTGACCGCGCCGGGGTGGGCGAACACCGGCACCCCGCCGGCCGCCCGGACCAGCCGGACCGCCCGCACCGGGTCGGTCTCGTGCTTGCGGACGTCCGCCCGGGCCCCGTTGGCCAGCCAGTCGGGGGTGAAGGCGTCCGAGACGGTGGCCACCACGCCCGCCTCGACCAGCGCGCTGGCGATGTGCGGCCGCCCGACCGAGCCGGCCCCGGCGATCCGCTGCACCTGCTCCCAGCTGATGTCCGCACCGAGTTCCCGGCAGCGCTCGACGATCGCCCGGCCGCGCCGGAACCGGTCGGTGCGCACCAGCTCCCGCTCGCGTGCGAACTCCGGCTCCGCGGGGTCGAACAGGTACGCCAGCAGGTGCATGCTGACGCCGTCCACCACGCAGGACAGCTCGGCGCCCGGGACGACGGTCAGCCGGGCGCCGTCCGGCAGCGCGTGCACCGCCCCGGCGGCCTCGGCGTGGCCGGCGACGGTGTCGTGGTCGGTGAGCGCGACCACGTCGAGGCCGGCGGCGACCGCCGCCGCGACCAGCTCGGCCGGGCTGTCGGTGCCGTCGGAGGCGTTGCTGTGGGCGTGCAGGTCGATGCGCACGGGGCGGACTCCTGGAGGCTCGTGGGGTGCCGCCCAGGATAGGCCGTTCGTGCGGCGGTCAGCCGAGCAGTCGGGGGGTGAGCGCCCCGCAGGGCAGCAGGCCGAGTTCGGCGCCGGCCTCGCGCAGGTCGGTGAGCACCAGTTCGTCGTACATCACCAGGGCGGACTGCTCGGGCCAGGCGACCGCCCAGAGCCAGAGCCCGCGGGCCTCGCCGACGAACACCGCGCGGTCGGCCGGGGCGTCCGGGACGTGGAACATCGGGGTGGGCCGCCCGGCGGCCATCAGCTTGGCGTCGGCGGGCTTGTACAGGCCGACCGAGTCGCCCGGGTCGGGGCCGGGCAGTCCGGCGTAGCGGGCGCCGAGGCCGACCCCCAGCTCCTCGGCGACCAGGACCAGTTCGCCGAAGCCGCCGAGCGGGGCGGGCCCGGAGCAGGCGACGGCGGTGGCCCGGGCGCCCGAGATGTCGTCGCCGACGTGGGCGATGCCGGTGTACAGCCAGCCGACCGGGAGCGGCCAGGGCAGCCAGACGGGGACCTGCGAGCGGGCGACGGCGACTCCGAGGGCTTCCACGCTCGGCGGCAGCACGGGCTGCATCGGGTGCACGGCTCCGTGTCGGTCGCATTGCCAGGTGTCCGAAAAAAGACCGGGGGCGCGGACCCGACCGGCGCACCTCGGGCAGCTTGGCTCGCCCCTCATAGCCGACAACGCTCCTCCCTCCGGACCGCCGCGTCAAGGACGATCACCCGTACGGACGGCTCGGCGGCACCTGTCGGTGGTGACGCCCGGCCTGAGCGGGTGGGTGCGCCGCGGGCGGCTCCCGTTGGGGGATGTCCCGTGGCGGGCGGTGGCAAACGTCCCGGGGGCCGGGGCCGGACGCACTGACGCCCCGTCAACGGCGATCGCGGTGACGGGGCGTCAGTCGGGTATCGGTACGTCCGGATCGGACGCTCCCGGCTCGGCGGCGGCGGGTGGGGTCTCCCGGTCGGAGGCGCCGCGCAGGGTCAGACGGTCGGGCACGGGCGGATGAGCAGGCGTTCGCCGGTGCGGGCGGCGTCCTGGACGAGTTCGCGGACGGTCTCGGCGTCGGCTATCACGCGGTCGGTCGCGGAGCCGTTGGCGTCGTCCAGTCGGAGGATCTCGAAGCGCATGGGCTTGGTCATGGGCGTCTCCTTTCCGGGCCCCGACGGGCGGGGCGATTGCGGCTGAGTCGGTATCAGCCCTTTCGGGGTCCTACGGATCCGGCGCTGCGGCCGGATCGGGCGGGGCGTGCGTGCGGCGGTCTGCTGCGGCAAGGGCTCCCCCTGCTTGCCTGGTGCGTCCAATGCCTCGTGAACCACGGTGCCGTGGCGGTGCTACTGGGCCGTTGCCCGTCCGTAACGTCCAGGTTTCGACTGATGGGCACCCCGGTGGAGGCCGTCGATGAGTCCCGGACAGAATCAAAGATTACCGTAACTAACGAATTTTGTCCTGCGTCGATACCGTTGGAACCCCCGGAAGTGGTACAGACCACTTCGAAGAGGGCGCCGGTCGGGGACCGATCAGGCCCAGAACGCGGCCAGCGCGTCGGCCGTGGCGGCCGGCCGCTCCGCGTTGGGGGAGTGGGCCGCCCCCGCGACGATCACCCGGCGGGCGCCCAGCCGCTCAGCCATCGCTGTCTGCTCCGGCACCGGCCAGGCGTAGTCCCGCTCGCCGGAGAGCACCAGCACCGGCAGCGCCCCGGCGGCCACCGCGGCCAGCTCGTCCACCCGGTCCGGCGCGGCCATCAGGTGCGCGCCGGTGACGGCCAGCGAGCGCGGCACGTTGGCCACCCAGCGGCGGTGCAGGAACTCCGCGACGTCCGGTGCCAGGGCGGGTTTGGTCGCCCCGCTGGTCTCGTCCAGCTGCCGCATGACCTGCCAGATCTCCTCCAGGCTCATCGACGTCAGGGCATCCAGCAGCAGCTTGGTCCGGGCCGCCTCGGCCGGGTCGATCGCCCCCGGCCCGGTGGCCATCAGGGTCAGCGAACGCCACGGCAGCGGGCCCTCGGCGGCGGCCGCGAGCACCGCCTCCCGAACCACCTGGCCGCCGAGGGAGTGCCCCAGCAGGTGCACCGGCCCGCCCTGGGCGGCCAGCACCGCGGTCAGCGCCCGGACGTCGGCGCCCAGCTCCGTCACGGCGTACGCCGCCGGGTCGTCCGGCCCGCCGGTCTCGTACTGGCCGCGCTGGTCCACGGCCGTCGCCCGGTACCCGGCCGCCGCGAGCGGGCCGAGCAGCGCGATGAAGTCCTCCTTGCTGCCGGTGAACCCCGGCACCAGCAGCGCCGACCCGCGCACCGGCCCGTCCGGCTCCGCCCGCAGGGCCGCGAACTCGCCGCGCGCGGTCACCACGCGCTCCGCGTGGGCGCAGCCGGGCAGGGTCAGGAACGGCGGAGTACTCATGAGCGGTTTCCCTCCGGGGCAGGCGACGCCCCGAGCCTATGCCGTCCCGGCACCCCCTCCCACCGGCCGGAACGCCCGGGAACGCCCGAGGGGGCGGACGGACCGCGACGGTCCGGCCGCCCCCCTCGGGGGTGGGACTGGTCAGCCCTCCGGAGTGGCCTCCGGGGCGGCCACGGCCTTGCGGGTGCGGGTCCGCTTGCGAGGGGCCGGCACCTCGGCCGCCGCGGCCTCGGCGGCCGAGGCCTCCGGGGCGGTCTCGGCGACGGCCTTCGGCTTGCGGGCCCGGGTCGCCTTCTTCGCGACCGGAGCCTCGACCGGGGCCTCGGCGGCGGGGGCCGCCTCGACGGTCTCGGCGACGGCCTTCGGCTTGCGGGCCCGGGTCGCCTTCTTCGCGACCGGAGCCTCGACCGGGGTCTCGGTCACCGCAGCCGCCTCGACGGCCTCGACGGCCTCGGCGACGGCCTTCGGCTTGCGGGCCCGGGTGCGGGCCGGCTTCTTCTCGGCCGGGGCCTCGGCGGGAGCCTCGGTCACCGCAGCCGCCTCGACGGCCTCGGCGACCTCGGTGACCTCCGCCTTGGGCTTGCGGGTCCGGGTGCGACGCGGCTTCTCCTCGGCCACCGGCTCGGCCGCGACCACGGCGGCCTCGACGACCGCGGCAGCCTCGGCCACGACCTCGGCCACCGGGGCGGCCTCGGCCGCGGCGGCGCCACCGCGCGAGCGGCGGCGACGACGGCGCGGCGCGGTCTCGCCCTCGGCGCCCTCGACGGCCGGAGCCGCCTCGGTCACCGCGGCGGTGACGGCCGCCTCGCCCTCGGCGCCGACCTCCGTGCCACGGCGGGTGCGGCGGCGCTCACGGTTACGGCGAGGCTTCTCCTCCGCCGCCGGGGTCTCGACGGCCGTGCGGACCGGGCCGCTCCGCCCACCGCGGCCGGAGCGGGCGCCCCGCCCGCCGGTCTCGCCGAGGTCCTCGATCTCCTCCGCGCCGAGCCCGGCCCGGGTGCGCTCCGAGCGCGGCAGCACACCCTTGGTGCCCGGCGCGATCTTCAGCAGCTCGTACAGGTGCGGCGAGGTGGAGTAGGTCTCCTCCGGCTCGTTGAACGGCAGGTCCAGCGCCTTGTTGATCAGCTGCCAGCGCGGGATGTCGTCCCAGTCGACCAGGGTGACGGCGGTGCCGGAGGCGCCGGCCCGGCCGGTGCGGCCGATCCGGTGGAGGTAGGTCTTCTCGTCCTCGGGGCACTGGTAGTTGATGACGTGGGTGACGCCCTCGACGTCGATGCCGCGGGCGGCCACGTCGGTACAGACCAGGACGTCGACCTTGCCGTTGCGGAAGGCGCGCAGCGCCTGCTCGCGGGCGCCCTGGCCGAGGTCACCGTGGACGGCGCCGGCTGCGAAGCCGCGCTGGGTCAGCTGGTCGGAGACGTCGGCGGCGGTGCGCTTGGTGCGGCAGAAGATCATCGCCAGCCCGCGGCCGTCGGCCTGCAGGATGCGCGAGACCGTCTCGACCTTGTCCAGCGAGTGCGCACGGAAGATGTGCTGCTCGGTGTTGGCGACGGTCGCGCCGGTGTCGTCCGGGGCGGCGGCCCGGATGTGGGTCGGCTGGCTCATGTACCGGCGGGCGAGGCTGATGACCTGGCCAGGCATGGTGGCCGAGAACAGCAGGGTCTGCCGCTTGGCCGGCAGCATGGTGATGATCTTCTCGACGTCGGGCAGGAAGCCCAGGTCGAGCATCTCGTCGGCCTCGTCCAGGACCAGCGCGCGGACCTTGGACAGGTTCAGCTTCTTCTGCCCGGCGAGGTCCAGCAGCCGGCCCGGGGTGCCGACCACGATGTCGACGCCCTTGTTGAGCGCCTCGACCTGCGGCTCGTACGCCCGGCCGCCGTAGACCGCCAGCACGCGGACGTTGCGGACCTTGCCGGCGGTCTGCAGGTCGTTGGTGACCTGGGTGCAGAGCTCGCGGGTCGGGACGACGATGAGCGCCTGCGGGCAGTCGGAGAGCTGCTCCTCGGTGGCCCGGCCGGCGTCCACGTCGGCGCGCACGATGGCCCGCTCGATCAGCGGGAGGCCGAAGCCGAGGGTCTTGCCGGTGCCGGTCTTGGCCTGGCCGATGACGTCGTGGCCGGTCAGCGCGACCGGGAGGGTCATCTCCTGGATCGGGAAGGGATGGACGATGCCGACGGATTCGAGGGCCTCGGCGGTCTCCGGGAGGATCCCCAGGTCCCGGAACGTCGTCTTGATGGGTTCAGCGGTGGTGGACAGGGTGCTGCCTCTTCCGTTTTCGGAGGGGCCGAGAGCGAGCGGCGGGCGGGCAGCCGCGCGGCTGCGTACGGGCCTGGCGGCCCTGATGACAGCTGCGCGGACGCACAACCGCGCCGGTCCCTGCGGCCGGCCGGTGCGCGCGGCCCGATGGCGGGGCGCGTCGCCGGCGGCGTCGGGGAGGGTTTCCCGTGAGGGACCTGCGCGGGACCTCCGCCAGGTGGGCGTGGTCTCGGCGGCCCTCGCTCGGCCACTGATGCGGTGCCAAGGCTTGAAGTCCAAGCCATGGTCGGAGCCGATCGGCTCTCCGACCGGGCATCCGCGTACGTGAGTACCCGTGCCTCCGGTGCGGACACGTCCGAGGGGACGGTGCCGCTTGGGAGCGGGCTCGTGCGGGCCACCGAGACGGCGGTGACACCGTGCGAACACGACGGGGCTCCGTACCACCATACAGTCAGGCGACGACTCGAACACGTGACGCGTCTGACATTGCCCCCGGTGACCGGCCCTCCACAGGCCGATCCGGCAGGTCACCCGCGTGCGGTCGGTGGTGGGGCGGCCGCCGCCGCGGGACTAAGGTGGCGGGTCATGGAGACCCAAGGTGAGACGCAGGACGGCACGGGCGGCTCGATCGGCGACTGGGCCGCGTGCTCGGCCGAACCGGGCTACCGCGCCGCGGTGCTGGACCTGCTCGGCGCACTCGCGTACGGCGAGCTGAGCGCCTTCGAGCGGCTCGCCGAGGACGCCAAGCTGGCGCCCGACCTCGCCGACAAGGCGGCCCTGGCCCGGATGGCCTCCGCCGAGTTCCAGCACTACCAGCGGCTGCACGACCGGCTCGCCGAGATCGGCGCCGACCCGCAGGAGGCCATGCGCCCCTTCGTCGAGCCGCTGGAGCTGTTCCACCGGATGACGGCGCCCTCGGACTGGCTGGAGGGCCTGGTCAAGGCCTACGTCGGCGACGCCATCGCGACCGACTTCTACCGCGAGGTGGCCGTCCGGCTGGACGACGACACCCGCGAGCTGGTGCTCGGCGTCATGTCCGACACCGGCCACGGCCAGTTCGCCGTCGACAAGGTCCGCCAGGCCATCGAGGCCGACCCGCGGGCCGGCGGACGCCTCGCCCTCTGGGGCCGGCGGCTGATGGGCGAGGCGCTCAGCCAGGCCCAGCGGGTCGTCGCCGAGCGCGACGCGCTGTCCAACCTGCTGGTCGGCGGCGTCCAGGTGCAGGGCTTCGACCTGGTCGAGGTCGGCAAGATGTTCAACCGGATCACCGAGGCGCACACCCGGCGGATGGCCGCCCTCGGCCTGGCCAGCTAGGCCCCGACCCCTCACGCCGGCCGGTGCCGCCGCGGTGCGCGGTGGGCGCCGGCCCGGTGCGGGTGGTGGCGGTGCGCCGGGGCCCGCCCGGCGGCGAGGTCCGGCCGGGCCAGCAGCGAGGTGAGCACCCCCGCGGACAGCGCCGAGAAGGCCACCGAGACCACCGGCAGGTGCCCGTCCAGACAGAAGTGCGCGACCACCCCGCCGAGCAGCGCCGCGGCCGAGGCCGTCCCCACCACCAGCGGGCGGGACGCCCGGAAGTACCCCGGCAGGCCGAGCAGCGCGGCCGCGGCCGCGGCCAGCCCGACCAGGGCGAAGACGATCGATTCGACCAGCATGGCGGCCTCCCCGGGGAAGGGTGCGCGGCACCGGCGCCGCTCCTGTCGCCGTACCCAGGCCGACCAGGCCGTACACGCGACGGTGCCCCGCTCCCGGGTGGGAGCGGGGCACCGGTCGGACCCTCTGCGGGCGGCGCCTCAGGTGGTGCCGAAACCGACCTTGCGGGCGGCCTGCTCGCCGATCTCCACGTACGCCAGGCGCTCGGCCGGGACGATGACGCGGCGGCCGTGCTCGTCGGTGAGCGAGAAGAGCTTGGTGGAGCCCTCCAGCGCCTTCGCGACCGCGCTCTCGACCTCATCGGCAGTCTGCGAGCTCTCGATCACGATCTCGCGGGGCGCGTTCTGCACGCCGATCTTGACCTCCACGGCTTCCGTCCCTCCGGGGTTGCAGCCTCCACGCGCGGCCACCGGAGCGCCTGGGACAAGCGACCGCGGCGACCACGCCGTACGGCTTCACCATAGAGCACCCGATCACCGCTCAGGCGAAGCCCAGCGGATCGTCAGCGCTGAGCGGAACCCAGGGGCCCGTCTCAGGTCGCGAGGTCGCCCGGGTGCATCGGGAAGCCCTTCAGGCCCCGCCACGCCAGGCTGGCGACCAGCCGCACCGCCTCGTCGCGCGGGATCTCCAACCCCTGCGACAGCCAGTACCGGGCGGTGATCTGGGCCAGGCCGCAGACCCCGGCGGCCAGCAGCTTGGACTCCGCCTCCGGCAGGTCGGTGTCCTCCTGGATCACCTTGCTGACCAGCGTCGCGCTCGCCTCGGAAGCCCGCTCCACCCGCTCGCGCACGGCCGGCTCGTTGGTCAGGTCCGACTCGAAGACCAGCCGGAAGGCGCCGGACTCGCTGGAGACGTAGTTGAAGTACGCCTCCATCGTCGCCGCCACCCGCAGCTTGTTGTCGGTGGTGGTGCCCAGCGCCTCGCGGGTCGACTCGACCAGGGCGTCGCAGTGCTTGTCCAGCAGCGCCAGGTAGAGGTCCAGCTTCCCGGGGAAGTGCTGGTAGAGCACCGGCTTGCTCACCCCGGCGCGGTCGGCGATGTCGTCCATGGCGGCCGCGTGGTAGCCCTGCGCGACGAACACCTCCTGGGCGGCACCGAGCAGTTGTTCACGGCGGGCGCTTCGCGGCAGGCGGGCACCGCGCGGGCGCTCCTGCGCCTCCTGGATGGCCGTCACGGCGCTCCTCACTTCGGGGTTGATCGGGGCTGGCAAGAGGGCCGATTCTACTTTTCGGTAACCGCGTCGGCCCTCGGCGAACGCGATAAAAGCTGCCCGCCCCCTTGTCAGGAGCCCACAATACGGCGCTGACCTCGGCGTCGGCAGTGGTGTGACGAGGGATCGGACGGCCGGACCACCCCCGCCGCCCCCGGCCGGGGCTCACTACCATCGTCCACCATGAGCAGCGCTGAGCAGCAGGTACGTACGGTCGAGGTCCCCGGCGCGGTGCTCGCGGTGCACCGGCCCGGCGGGGAAACCGGCACCGACGGGCGCGAGCCCGGGCTCTTCGTGCACGGCCTGGGAGGCTCGGCCGCCAACTGGAACGACCTGATGGACCGGCTCTCCGGCCTCGTCGACGGCGAGGCCGTCGACCTCCCCGGCTTCGGCCGCTCCGGCCCGCCCGCCGACGGCAACCTCAGCCTCTCCGGCCACGTCCGCGCCGTCATCGGCTACCTGGAGGCCGCCGGCCGCGGCCCCGTCCACCTCTTCGGCAACTCGCTCGGCGGCGCCGTCGCCGTCCGGCTCGCCGCCCTGCGCCCCGACCTCGTCCGCAGCCTCACCCTGGTCTCGCCCGCCCTGCCCGAACTGCCCCCGCAGCGCTCCGCCTGGCCCACCGGCCTGCTCGCCGTGCCCGGCCTGCCGGCCCTGCTGCGCCGGCTGCCGGCCGGCCGACGGGACGCCGAGGCCGCCACCGAGGACCTGCTGCGCCTGGTCTACGGAGACCCGGCCGGTCTGAGCCCGGCCGCCCGGGCCGCGGCGGTGGCCGAGTACCGGCACCGGCTGGAGCTGCCGCACGCGATGCCGGCGCTGGTCGGCTCGGCCCGCGGCATCGTCTCCGCGTACACCGAGCGCGGCGACCAGGCGCTGTGGCGGCAGGCCGAGCAGGTGACGGCGCCGGTGCTGCTGGTGTACGGGCTGCGCGACAAGCTGGTCGGCTACCGCTCGGCCCGCCGGGCCTGTACGGCCTTCGCCGACGCCCGGCTGTTGGTGCTGCCGGAGTCCGGGCACGTGGCGATGATGGAGCACCCCGACGCGGTCGCCCGGGCCGTGCGCGAGCTGATCGCGGCCGCCGCCCGCTAGGCCCTGTCCGGCCCTGGGCCCCGTCCGGCCCACCGCCGCAGCCCCCACCCGTCCGCGGGCGGGGGCTGCGGCGTATAGCGCGCACCAACGCCCCGGTCCGGGCCGAGGACACGGGGGTTCACTCGTTCAGGTGGCAGCCAGGCATGTGACCGATGGGCGGCCGGAAGCCGGTCCTACCGTTCTGCTGCCGGACCGAACAGGTGTGGGGGAGAGCCGCAGACACCGGACCACTGGGTGGGTGACAAGCGACAGCAAGGGTCCCGGCGTACGGCCCCCCGGCTCCGGTCGCCCCCGGGAGGGGCAGCAACCCTAGGAGGTCTCCCGTGCGCGTCGCCCTGCTCACCGAGGGTGCCCGCCCGCATCCCGACCGTGGCGCCGGCCCGTGGTGCGACCGGCTGGCCGAGGGCCTGCCGGAGCACGAGTTCGAGCTGTACCTGCTCACCGGCCCGGCCGGCTCCGGCGCCGCCGCCCGGCTCTCGCCCGCCTGGCACGGCGCCCGCGACCTGGCGCTGTGGGGGCGCCGCCCGCGCGGCCGGGCGCCCGGGGCGCTGCGCAGACGCCAGTACGCCCGGGCGTACGAGGAGCTGGTGCGGGCGCTGGTGCTGCCGGGGGAGCGGGCCGGCTTCGGGGCCGGGCTGTACCGGCTGGCGGCGCTGGCCCGGGAGGCCTCGGGCACGCTGCCCGCCTTCCTCGCCTCCGCCCACGCCCGCCGGGTGCTGGAACGGACCTGGCGGCTGCCCGGTGCGGACACCTCGGCCGGACAGCCGCTGGTGTGCGACGTCCTGGTCGCCGCGGACCTGCTGGAGCAGTGCCTGCGCCCGCTCTCCGCGCCCTGGTACGGCACCGGGTCGGGCGGCCTCGGCGGCGCCGACCTGTGCCACGTGGTCGGCGGCGGCCCGGCAGTGCTGCCCGCCCTGGTCGCCCGGCAGCTGCACGGGGTGCCGTTCGTGGTCACCGAGCACCGGCTGCACCTGCGCGAGCAGTACCTCGGCTGCGCGCCCCGAGCCCAGGGGCGCGCCGGTGCCGGAAGCGCCGGCCCCTCCGGCCCGACGGCGGGCGAGGAGGGCGAGCGGCGAGCGAGTCACCAGGCGCCCTACCGGTGGCCGGTCCGGGCGCTGCTGCTGTCCTACTTCCGGGCGCTCACCGAGGAGACCTACCGGCGGGCCGCGATACTCACCCCGGGTAGCGCCCACGACCAGCAGTGGCAGCGCCGCTGCGGGGCCGATCCGGCGCGCACCCGGGTGGTGTACGAGGGCACCCCGGCGGTGGACCGCCCGGCCGCCGGGCCGGAACCGCGGCGGCCCACCCTGGTCTGGGCGGGAGCGCTGGAGCCGGGGCGGGACACCGAACTGATGCTGCACGCCTTCTCCCGGGTCCGCACCGAACTGCCCGCGGCCCGGCTGGTGGTGCACGGCGAGGAGGCGGCCCCCGGCTACCTGGCGCACTGCGCGGCGGTCGCCGAGCGGCTCGGGGCGGCCGCGGCGGTGGACTTCGCCGGGCGGCCCGGCTCGCTCGCCGAGGCCTGGCAGGGCGGCACGGTGGTGGTCTTCTCCGCGCTCTCCCAGCGCAGCCCCCGGCTGCTCGCCGACGCCATGCTCAGCGGCCGGGCCGTGGTGTCCACCGATGTCGGGGTGGCCCGCGAGGTACTCGGCCCCACCGGGCTGCTGGTGCCCGCCCGCGACCCGCGCGCGCTGGCCGGGGCCTGCCTGGCGCTGCTGCGCGACGAGGAACGGCGCTCCCGGCTGGGCCTGGCCGGGCGGCTGCGGGCGCAGGAACGCTTCGCCGCCGAGCCGGTGATCGGTGCCTTCCGGGAGATCTACCTGGAACTGGTCTCGCAGTACCCGGCCTTCCCCGTCGGCGGCGGCGCCGACGGGGACGCCCGGGGGCCGCGCCCGTTCGCCCGCCCCGCCGAGTACTGGCTCAGCGACGGCCCGCGCGGCGAGCGGGACGAGCGTGAGGGGCGGGAGCGCGAAGGGCGGGGCGAGGGCGGGGAGGACGACGGCGAAGCCACCGAGGCCGTCACTCCGGGCCCGAGCCGCCCCGCCGCGCTCGCCGCGCGGGCCGACGCCCCGGCTGCGGCCCGCCCCGATCCGGCGAGACCGGCCGGGCCGGCCCTCGCGGAGGCCGTCTGATGACCGGCCCGGCCCAGCCGCGGACCCCCGGCCGCGCGGAGGCGGGGCCCGCACCCCGGGCGGGCGCCGGCGGCCCGCGGACCGGCCCGAGCGCAGACCCGGTGCGCGAGGTGATGGCCGCGCACCGGGAGCTGTGCGAGCGCGCCGTCGACCCGCTGGAGATCGCCGCCGGACTGGAGGAGGCCGGCTACGGCCCGGACACCGCCGCCCGCTGCCGGCACGTCGACCTGTTCTCGCTGGCCGAGGAACTGTACGCCCGGGTGCCCCGCCGGCCGCCGGCACCGGAGCCGCCCGGGCCCCGGCAGTGCGGGCCCGCCGCCCGGGCGGCGCTGACCGCGGCCGCCCTGGCCGCGCTGCCCTGTGCCGGGGTGGTGACGCTCGGCGCCCGGTGGCCGGTGCTGCTGTCCGCCGCCGTACCGCTGGTGCTGCTGCCCGCGCTGACCGCCCCGGCCCCGGCCGAGCCCGGCCCGCCGCCCGGCGGACCGGCCCGCCCGGCGGCGCTCGGCCCGGCCCGTACACCGACCAGGCCGACGGGCTCCGGGCCGGGCCCGACCGCCCTCGGGCAGGGGCTGGGCCTGGCCGCGCTCCTGCTGCTCCCGCTGGCGGCGCCGGGCGCGGACCGGCCGCTGGCCGCCGCGCTGGTGCTGGCCGCCGGGGTCTCGGCGGGCTCGGCCGAGCGGGCGGCCCGCTGGTACCGGCAGGTCGGTCGGGGCCACCTCGGGGCGGCCCGCACGCTGGCCGGGTTCCGGGCCCGGATGCGGCCGGTACTGCCGGTCGCGGTCGCGCTGCACCTGGCGGTGCTCGGGGTGCTGACCTACGCGGCGCTGGCCGTTCTGGCGGTCGTCGCGCCGCGCCCCGGGCCCGGCCACGGCGGCGGGCTGCTGCACCTGGCCGCCGAGCGGGCCGGCCCCGCCGCATGGGCCGCGCAGGGCGTGCTGGGCCTGCTGTTGGTGCTGCCCGCGCTGCTGGCCCGGTGCGGCCGGGCCACGGCCGCAGCGCTGGGCGCGGTGGCCGGGCCCGCCGCCGCGGCGGTGCTGCTCGCCCTGGGCCGCTCCTGGCCGTCGGCCGTCCTGCTGGGCGGCGGCGCGGTAGCGGCGGTGCTGGCGGTCCACGGCTGGGCGGTGCTCGGCCGGGCCGGCTCGCACCGCTGAGCCCGGCCCGGCGAACCCCGCCAGGCCGTGGACCGCCCGATGAACCCCCGTCCGAGGAACCGCCGCTCGATGAACACCTGTCAGATCTCGTTCGCTGTTCTCACTGTTTTCAGTTCGCCAGGTCGTCCCCGACCTCGCTTCGTGGAAGGACGCCCCCGATGAGGGTGCTGCTGCTGGGCGCCGACGGCTTCATCGGCCGCCGGGTGACCGATCGTCTGCTGATGGACCAGGAGTTGCAGGTGACGGTGCTCGGCCGGCGCGACTCGGCCGACATCCGCTTCGACCTGACCACCGGGAGTCCGGGCGCGCTGGCCCGCTTCCTGGACGCGGTCGCGCCGCAGGTGGTGATCAACTGCGCGGGCGCCACCTACGGCAGCTCGCGGACCCTGATCCGGTCGAACACGCTGGCCGTCGCGACGGTCTGCGAGGCGATCCGGCGCAGCCGGGAGCCGGCCCGGCTGGTGCACGTCGGCTCGGCCGCCGAGTACGGGCCGGTGCCCGGCGGGGTGCCGGTGTCCGAGCAGTCCGAGCCGCGGCCGGTCGGCCCGTACGGGGTCTCCAAGCTGGCCGGGACGGAGCTGGTGCTGGCCTCCGGGCTGGACGCGGCGGTGCTGCGGGTGTTCGACGTGGTGGGCCCGGGGGCGCCGACCGCCTCGCTGTTCGGGCGCCTGGCCGAGGGCCTGCGGCGGGCGCTGGAGCGGGACGAGAACCAGGTGCGGATGCCGGACCTGTCCGGATACCGGGATTTCGTGGACGTGCGGGACGTCGCCCGGGCGATCCAGGCGGCCGCGGTCTCGGCCGCCACCGGGGTGATCAACGTCGGCAGCGGGCACGCCGTGCGGGCCCGGGACGCGGCCCAGTTGTTGGTCCGGGCCTCGGGCTTCGAGGGGGCGATCGTGGAGGAGAACCGGCCGGTCCTGCTGCCCGCGCAGGTCGGCGGGCCGGGCGGCGACCACTTGGCCGGCCACCACCTGCCCGGCCACCGCGCGGAGGGCCACCGGCCGGAGGGCCGGCCCGCCCCGGGCGAGCCGGTGCCGTGGCGGCAGGCGGACGTGCGCACCGCCCGGGACCGTCTCGGCTGGCGGACACAGGTGCCGCTGGAGGAGTCGCTCGGGGACGTCTGGCTGGAGACGGCCTGCCGGGTGTGAGCCGGACGCGGGGGCGCCCCGGGCCCGCAACCACGGGCCCGGGGGGCTTCCGGGGGCCCGGTGGGCGGTTCCACGATCCGGCGCGGGCCGTCTCGCCCATCGGACGAGCTGTCTCGGAATACCGGCGGGGCGTGACACTGTTGGCCTAGAGAGCCACCTGAGTGGCGGTGCAACAACCCCGTCCGAGGCTGGCCCTGGCCGCCTGAAGAAGACACCCATCGGAGTCCCCGTGTCGTTGCCACCCCTGGTCGAACCGGCCGACGAGCTCACCGTTGACGAGGTCCGCAGGTACTCCCGCCACCTGATCATCCCGGACGTCGGGATGGCCGGGCAGAAGCGGCTGAAGAACGCCAAGGTGCTGTGCGTCGGCGCCGGCGGCCTCGGCTCGCCCGCGCTGATGTACCTGGCCGCGGCCGGGGTCGGCACGCTGGGCATCGTCGAGTTCGACGTGGTCGACGAGTCGAACCTGCAGCGCCAGATCATCCACGGCCAGGCCGACATCGGCCGCTCCAAGGCGGAGTCGGCGCGCGATTCGGTCAAGGAGATCAACCCCTACGTCGACGTGGTCCTGCACGAGGAGCGCCTCGACAACTCCAACGTGATGGAGATCTTCTCCGGCTACGACCTGATCGTGGACGGCACCGACAACTTCGCCACCCGCTACCTGGTGAACGACGCCGCGGTGCTGCTCGGCAAGCCCTACGTGTGGGGCTCGATCTACCGCTTCGACGGCCAGGCCAGCGTCTTCTGGGCCGAGCACGGCCCCTGCTACCGCTGCCTCTACCCGGAGGCCCCGCCGCCGGGCATGGTCCCGTCCTGCGCCGAGGGCGGCGTGCTGGGCGTGCTGTGCGCGTCCATCGGCTCGATCCAGGTCAACGAGGCGATCAAGCTGCTGGCCGGCATCGGGGACCCGCTGGTCGGCCGGCTGATGATCTACGACGCCCTGGAGATGAACTACCGCCAGGTGAAGGTCCGCAAGGACCCGAACTGCGCCGTCTGCGGGGAGAACCCGACGGTCACCGAGCTGATCGACTACGAGGCCTTCTGCGGCGTCGTGTCGGAGGAGGCGCAGGCCGCCGCGGCCGGGTCGACCATCACCTCCAAGCAGCTCAAGCAGTGGCAGGACGACGAGGAGGACATCTACCTCATCGACGTCCGCGAGCCCGGTGAGTACGAGATCGTCAACATCCCCGGCGCGGTGCTGATCCCGAAGAACGAGTTCCTCATGGGCGACGCCCTGGAGAAGCTCCCGCAGGACCGGAAGATCGTGCTGCACTGCAAGTCGGGCGTGCGCTCGGCCGAGGTGCTGGCCGTGGTCAAGGCCGCGGGCTTCGCCAATGCCGTCCACCTGGGCGGTGGGGTGCTCGGCTGGGTGAACCAGATCGAGCCGCACAAGCCGGTCTACTAGACCGTCGGGACGTGACGTACGGGGAGGGGCCCCACCGCGGACGAGCGCGGTGGGGCCCCTCCCCGTACGTGTGCTCGGACCGTACGTCCCCTCAGAGCGCCTGCCTGCGCTGCAGCACGTTGTAGGCGATCCAGCCCGGCAGCACCGGCAGCCAGAAGGTCAGCGCCCGGTAGAGGAACACCGCCGGGGTGGCGACCGCGGGGGAGACGTCCGCGACGGTCAGGGCGCCGATCAGGGCCACCTCGACCGGGCCGATGCCGCCCGGGGTGGGGATCGCCGAGCCGGCCGCGTTGGCGGTCAGGAAGACCACCGCGACGGCCGAGAAGCTGACGTCGCCGCCGAAGGCCTGCACCGAGAAGTCCAGGCAGGCGGTGAAGGAGAGGGTCAGCAGCAGGATGCCGCCGAAGCCGGTGACCAGCTTGCTGGGCGTCTGCATCAGGTCGAGCATCCGCGGCACCACGCCGAAGAACAGTGAGCGCAGCCGGCCCAGCACGAAGCGGCGCAGCGGCGCGACCGCGGCCACCACCAGGGCGAGCACCGCGGCGGTCAGTACCCCGATGATCACCGCCCGGGAGGCGGAGAGGTCGCCGTTGGTCTGGCTGCCGGTGATCAGGCCGAAGCTGAACAGCAGCAGCAGGTGCCCGGCCAGGCCCGCGAGTTGGGAGGCGCCGACCGAGGCGACCGCCTGGCCGGGGCGGATGCCGGCCTTCTGCAGGTAGCGGGTGTTGAGCGCGATGCCGCCGATCGCGGCGGGGGCGACCAGCTTCACGAAGGAGCCGGCCAGCTGGGCCGCGACGGTGCGCCGGAACGGCAGCCGCTCGGGGACGAAGCCGGTCAGACTCATCGCGGCGGCGACGTAGCTGAACGCGGCGGCCAGCAGGGCCGCCGCCGCCCAGGCCCAGTTCATCTGGGAGAGCTTGAGCTGGGCGGGCTTGATGGTGGTCAGCGCCAGGTAGGCGGCGAAGGTGAGCGCGATCACCATGATCAGGCTCTTCGGCTTCAGCCGTTCCAGCTTGGCCGGCTCCATCGGCGCCTCGGGGGCGATCTGCAGGATCTGGCCGCGGATGCGGCTGAGCAGGTCCTCGCCGGCCACCGCGATGTCCTCCTCGGCCTGCTCCTGGGTGCGCTCGCCGGCCGCGACCTGCTCCAGGGCCCTGGCCCGGGCGGCGGCCTTGCGCTCCTTGGTGAGCTTGGCGAGGTCGACCCGGGTGGAGCGGCTCATCCCGACCGGCTGGAGCAGCGGCAGCGCCTGGGCGACCCGGTCCGCGCCGAGCACCGCGTTGGCGGTGGCGACGGCCCGCTCGGGGCCGATCCGCAGGGCGAAGGTGGTGAGCAGCTGGGCGACGTCGATGCGCAGGGTCAGGTCGGTGGCGGCGATGTCGCCGCCGGACAGGTTGACCAGGCAGGCGGTGGCGTCGTCCACCACCAGCAGCGACTCGCCGGTCAGCCGGCGGTGGGCGATCCGGCGCTCGTGCAGGGCGGCCACCGACTGCCACAGCGAGGCCATCACCCGGTCGGTGACCTCCTCGTCGGCGAGCTCGTCGAGCGTTCGGCCCTCGACGTTCTCGTACACCAGGATCGCGGCGTCCGGGCCCAGCTCGGAGGTGGCCACCAACTGCGGCGCCCGGGCGCCCGAGGCGGCCGCCGCGTACGCGATCAGAGCCTCCTGCTCCAGCGCCTGGCGCAGTGACTGGGGGCTGCGGCGCACGGCCACCGAGCGCAGCCGCAGCCGGCGCCAGGCGCGGTAGAAGAAGCCGGAGGCCTGCTGCTCGCGGTCGATGATGTGGACGTCCAGCGGCGGGCCGTCCTGCTGGGTGACGTAGTAGCGGCGGGTGCCGCCGGGGGCGTCCGGGGCGCGGTGGGCGCCGTCCGGGGTGAAGCCGACCTTGCGCAGGCCGATCATCAGGTGCTGGCCGGTGGGCCGGATGTTGGGCGAGCCGATCGCGTACAGCGTGCCGTAGGCGACGGACCAGCCGATCAGCACGGTGAGCATCAGCGACAGCGGGGTGGTGTAGCCGCCGAGCAGCTCGGTGATCCCGCTGAAGACCACCACCACCCAAAGGGCCACCCGCCAGCGGGGTCTGCTCGACATGCCGACGGCGGTCATGTAGGCGATCACCGGGGCGAGGTAGCCGTGCACCGGGTCGGTGAGGGTGCCGTTGCTGTCCAGCGGCAGCCGGGTCAGGGCGTCCCGGATGTGCTCGGATGCGCCCTCGGCCACCCACCAGTCGATGCCCAGCGAGACGCCGTACGCGAGCACCGAGGCGAGCACGCCGTCGGCGACGCGCAGGCCGTCGCGTTTGATCAGCCGCTCGACGGCGAAGGCCAGCGGCACCGCCAGCACCGCGACGCTGGAGACCAGGCCGGTGATGGTGGAGAGCACCGCGGAGAAGTGCGGCGCGTTGGTGGCGATGTCCTGCTCGATGCCGGTGGTGGTCGAGGTGGCGATGCCGGCCAGGACGAAGACGGCGACTATCCCGAAGACCCCGGCCAGGAAGCGGATCAGGTCGGACGGGCGGTGCGCGCGGGCGGCGAGCAGCGGCTCGTCGACGTCCAGGTGGGGGGCGTCGTCCAGCGGGTCGTGGTACTCGGTCCGCGGGGCCGCCGGCGCCGGGGCGGGCGGCTCCGGCACGGCCTCGGGGGACGTCTCCGGAGACTTCTCGGGCGTGGGGGTCTTGATCGTCAGGTCCTTGATCAGGGAGACTTCCGGCGTCGGCCCGCTTCCGGGCCGCCCTTCGGACTCGTCACCGGGCGCCGGGGGCACGACAGAGCCGGACTCGTCGGAGTCCCTGTCCACGCCCACGTCAGCCGTCCCGGTCATCTGGTCTTGTCCTCGTATCACCACTCACCGCCCCGAAGATGGTGGCATGCCCCGACCCCCCGTGCTGGACAGGGGCCGGATCGGGCGCGGCGGGTCGTTCGTACGGGGCTTCGCGCGCTTCCCTGTGAGGAAGAATGCCGCAGGTGACGGACGTAACAGACGACGGCGTCCCGGACGCCCTACCACCGTTCGCCGAACTGGTGCTCGACCTGACCGAGCGGATTCCACCCGGCCGGGTGATGACCTACGGCGACGTCGCCGAGTACCTCGGCCAGGGCGGACCCCGCCAGGTCGGCCGGGTGATGGCCCTGTACGGCGGCTCGGTGCCCTGGTGGCGGGTGATCCGCGCGGACGGCCGCTTCCTGCCCGGCCACGAGCACCGCGCCCTCGCCCACTACGGCGAGGAGGGCACCCCGCTGCGCGAACTCGCCGACCCGCCCCGGGTCGACCTCAGACGGGCCCGCTGGGACGGCGAGGAGATTTCACCGAACCGTCCGCGCGGACGGGATTGACGGGGCAGGATCGTAGGCTCGATGCGGGCGGGCCCTCCGCGGGCCCGCCCCGGCCATGCCCCTCTGCACAACCCCAGGACGTTCGTGAGTTCCCCCTACCGGCTCGTGCGCAGCCCGCTCGCCCAGCCCGACCCGCCCGCGCTGGACGCCTACCAGCGCGCCGTGGTCGAGCACACCGGCGGCCCGCTGCTCGTCCTCGCCGGACCGGGCACCGGCAAGACCACCACCCTGGTCGAGGCGGTCGCCCGGCGGATCCAGGACGGCACCGACCCCGAGCGGATCCTCGTCCTCACCTTCAGCCGCAAGGCCGCCGTGGAACTGCGCGACCGGATGTCCGGCCGGCTCGGCGGCACCGCCGCCGCCCCGCAGGCCACCACCTTCCACTCCTTCTGCTACGCCCTGCTGCGCGCCCACCAGGACCCGGAGGACTACGCCGAGCCGCTGCGGCTGCTCTCCGGCCCCGAACAGGACGTCATGGTCCGCGAACTGCTGGCCGGCGGCGCCGAGGACGCCAAACTGGGCCTGAGCCGGATCGCCTGGCCGCTCGACCTGCGCGCCTGCCTGACCACCCGCGGCTTCGCCGACGAAGTCCGCGCCGTCCTCGCCCGCAGCCGCGAACTCGGCCTCGGCGAGGCCGAACTCGAACGCTTCGCCCAGGGCGTCCAGCGCCCCGACTGGGCCGCCGCCGCCCACTTCCTCGCCGACTACCTCGACGTGCTCGACCTGCGCGGCGTCCTCGACTACGCCGAACTCGTCCACCGCGCCGTGCTGCTCGCCGAACGCCCCGAGGTCGGCGAGGAACTGCGCCGCCGCTACGAGGTCGTCTTCGTCGACGAGTACCAGGACACCGACCCCGCCCAGGTCCGGCTGCTGCGCCAGCTCGCCGGCGGCGGCCGCGACCTCGTCGCCGTCGGCGACCCCGACCAGTCGATCTACGCCTTCCGCGGCGCCGACATCAACGGCATCCTCGACTTCCCCCAGGCCTTCCGCCGCGCCGACGGCACCCCCGCCGAGGTCAAGGTGCTGCGGGTCTCCCGCCGCTCCGGCGCCGTCCTGCTCGCCGCCTCCCGCGAACTCGCCCGCCGGATGCCGATGGGCCGGCTGCCCGCCGACAAACTCGCCCAGCACCGCGCCCTGCTGCCCTCCCGCGAGGGCGGCCGGGTCGAGGTGTACACCTACCCCACCCCCGGCGCCGAACTCGACTCGATCGCCGACCTGCTGCGCCGCGCCCACCTGGAGGACGGCGTGCCCTGGGGCGAGATGGCCGTGCTCGTACGGGCCGGCGCCCGCTCCATCCCCGGCGTGCGGCGGGCGCTCGGCGCGGCCGGCGTCCCGCTGGAGATCGACGGCGACGACCTGCCGCTGCGCGAGGAACCCGCCGTCGCCCAGCTGCTGCTCGCCCTGCGGGTCTGCGCCGAGCAGGCCGCCCGCGACAAGCAGGCCCTCCTCGACACCCCCGGTCCGGACACCCCCGACCCGCTCACCACCGACCTGGCCCACACCCTGCTCACCGGCCCGCTCGGCGGCCTCGACGGCTCCGACCTGCGCCGGCTCGGCCGCGCCCTGCGCGAGGAGGAACGCGCCGCGCTGCGCGCCGACGGCCGGCCCGCCGCCGCCCCCCGCCCGGCCGGCGAGCTGATCCGCGAGGCCCTCGCCGAACCCGAGCGGCTGATCGCCCTCGACCCGGCCACCGCCCGCCGCGCCCGCGACCTCGGCACCCTGCTGCGCAAGGTCCGCGAACTGCTGGCCGGCGGCTGCACCGCCGAGGACGCCCTGTGGGAACTCTGGGACGGCAGCCGCCGCTGGCGCGAACGCCTGGAACGGGCCGCCCTGCGCGGCGGCGCCGCCGGCCGCAACGCCGACCGCGACCTGGACGCGCTGTGCGCCCTGTTCGAGACCGCCGCCCGCGCCGAGGAACAGGTCACCGGCCACCGCAGCGCCCTCGACCTGCTCGCCGAACTCGAAGCCCAGGACATCGCCGCCGACACCCTCACCGTCCGCACCGTCCGCCCCGAGGCCGTACGGCTGATGACCGCCCACCGCTCCAAGGGCCTGGAGTGGCGCGTGGTCGTCGTCGCCGGCGTCCAGGACGGCCTCTGGCCCGACCTGCGCCGCCGCGGCTCCCTGCTGGAGGCCGACCGGATCGGCCGCGACGGCCTCGCCGAACCGCTCTCCCCGGCCGCCCTGCTCGGCGAGGAACGCCGGCTCTTCTACGTCGCCGCCACCCGCGCCAAGGAACGGCTGATCGTCACCGCCGTCAAGGCACCCGCCGACGACGGCGACGAACCCTCCCGCTTCCTGCGCGAGCTCTACCGCGAGGACGTCGACCCCACGACCGGCAAGGTCGTGCGCCGCACCCCGCCGGTCACCGTCGAGGACGTCACCCACCGCCCGCGCCGCCCGCTGTCGGTGGCCGCCCTGGTCGCCGAACTGCGCGCCGTCACCGTCGACCCGGCCCGCTCGCCCGAACTGCGCCGCGCCGCCGCCGAACGCCTTGCCGTCCTCGCCGCCGCCTCCGACGAGGACGGGCTGCCGCTGGTGCCCGCCGCCCACCCCGACCGCTGGTGGGGCCTGGACGACGCCACCACCGCCCCCGAGCCGCTGCGCAGCGCCGACGCGCCCGTCCGGCTGTCCGGCAGCGGCCTGGAACAGCTGGAGAACTGCTCGCTGCAGTGGTTCCTGGACAAGGAGGTCAAGGCCCGCGGCGCCGGGAGCGCCGCCCAGGGCTTCGGCAACGTGGTGCACGCCCTCGCCGATGAGGTCGGCTCCGGCCGCACCCCCGCCGACCTCGCCGTCCTGATGGCCCGCCTGGACACCGTCTGGGACGCCCTCGCCTTCGACGCCCCCTGGAAGTCCCACCAGGAGAAGACCGAGGCCCGCGCCGCCCTGGAGCGCTTCCTCAACTGGCACGTCCTGGAACGCGGCCGCGACCTGGTCGCCACCGAGCACGGCTTCGACGTCACCCTCGACGTCGGCGGCGTCTCGGTGCGCATCCGCGGCTCCATGGACCGGGTCGAGAAGGACCGGGCCGGTCGCGCCTACGTGGTCGACTTCAAGACCGGCAAGCAGATCCCCACCGACAAGTCCATGCCCGAGCACAAGCAGCTCGCCGTCTACCAGCTCGCCGTCCGGGCCGGCGCCCTCAACGAGCTGCCCGGCTTCACCGAACACCCCCCGGCCACCGGCGGCGCCGAACTCGTCCACCTGCGCGAGGCCGCCGCCAAGGCCGACCCGGACGCCCCCAAGGTGCAGCGCCAGGAACCGCCCGAGGGCGACCCGTGGATCGAGGACCTGCTCGCCAAGGCCGCCGGCAAGGTCCTCGCCGAACGCTTCGTCCCGCAGACCGGCGGCGGCTGCGACCGCTGCTCCTTCCGCCGCAGCTGCTCCGCCCAGCGCGACGGGGCGCAGCTGCTGTAACCCGCTCTGTGACCCGCCCGCTCGCCCCCGGGCGCCCAGTTCCGGTGCCGACGGTCGTCGCTCCGGCACTCCCTCGTTCGGCTCGGGGCGCGACGGCTGTCACTCGCCCCGCTCGCGCAGCTGCTGTGACTCGCCCGCTCGCCTCCGGGCGCTCCGTTCCGCCCGGGGCGGGGAGTAGCGGGGGTCACGGCGCCCGGGCGCCCGGCCTGTCGGTTCCGCCGGTTACGGTTGCGGGGTGACCGCCGTGCTCAGCCATCCCGACCAGCTCAAGGAGCTGCTGGGCATCCCGTTCAACCGGGAGCAGATGGCTGCCATCGGCGCCCCGCTCGCCCCGGCCGTGATCGTGGCCGGCGCCGGCTCCGGCAAGACCACCGTGATGGCCGCCCGGGTCGTCTGGCTGGTCGGCTCCGGCGCGGTACGGCCCGAGGAGGTGCTCGGCCTCACCTTCACCAACAAGGCCGCCGGCGAACTCGCCGAACGCGTCCGCACCGCCCTGCTGAGGGCCGGCGTCGCCGACCGGGACGACACCGATCCGCTCGGCGAAACCGAGATCTCCACCTACCACGCCTTCGCCGGCCGGCTGCTCAAGGAACACGGCCTGCGGATCGGCATCGAACCCGACGTCCGACTGCTCGCCGACGCCACCCGCTTCCAGCTCGCCGCCAAGGTGCTGCGCACCGCCCGCGGCCCCTTCCCCGCCCTCACCGGCACCTTCGCCAACCTCGTCGCCGACCTCACCGCCCTGGACGGCGAACTCGCCGAGCACCTGGTCGAGCCCGCCACCCTGCGCGCCCACGACGAGGAGCTGCTCGACACCCTCGCCACCGTCAAGCTCGGCAACGACGACCTGCGAGCCGTGCCCGCCACCGCCCGCGCCAGGCTGGAACTGCTGCGCCTGGTCGAGGACTACCGCCGCCGCAAGCAGGCCGCCGGGCTGATGGACTTCGGCGACCAGATAGCCGCCGCCGCCCGCCTCGCCCAGCAGCGCCCCGAGGTCGGCGAACTGCTCCGCGGCCAGTACCGGGTCGTCCTGCTCGACGAGTACCAGGACACCTCCGTCGCCCAGCGCCTGATGCTCGCGGGCCTGTTCGGCGCCGGCCCCGACCACAAGGGCGGCGGCCACCCGGTCACCGCCGTCGGCGACCCCTGCCAGGCCATCTACGGCTGGCGCGGCGCCTCCGTCGCCAACCTCGACGACTTCCCCCGGCACTTCCCCCAGGCCGACGGCCGCCCCGCCGACCGCTACGCGCTCAGCGAGAACCGCCGCAGCGGAGGCCGACTGCTCGCCTTCGCCAACGAACTCGCCGCCCCGCTGCGCGCCATGCACGAGGGCGTCGAGGCGCTGCGCCCGGCCCCCGGCGCCGAACTGGACGGCTACGCGCGGGCCGCGCTGCTGCCCACCCACGCCGAGGAGATCGACTGGCTCGCCGACTCCATCGCCCACCTGGTGCGCACCGGTACCGCGCCCGGCCGGATCGCCGTGCTGTGCCGGGGCGGCGCGGCCTTCCCCGACATCCACGCCGCGCTCGTCGCCCGCGAGGTTCCGGTCGAGGTGGTGGGCCTCGGCGGGCTGCTGCAACTGCCCGAGGTGGCCGACCTGGTGGCCGTCTGCGAGGTGCTCCAGGACCCGACCGCCAACGCCGCCCTGGTACGGCTGCTGATCGGCCCGCGCTGGCGGATCGGCCCGCGTGACCTCGCCCTGCTCGGCCGGCGCGCCGCCGAACTGGTGCGCACCGAGCGGCCCGAGGGCGTCGAGGCGCTGGCCGCGGCCGTCGCCGAGGCCGACCCGACCGAGGTGGTCTCGCTGGCCGACGCGGTGGAGACCTTCCTGACGGCCCCCTCCGGTGGGGAGGGCGACCAGCCCGACGACCTGCCGTTCTCCGCCGAGGCGAGGGTACGGCTGGCCCGGCTGGCCGCCGAGCTGCGCGAGCTGCGCCGCTCGCTGGCCGACCCGCTGATGGACGTGCTGCACCGGGTGCTGACCGTCACCGGCCTGGAGGTCGAACTCGCCGCCTCCCCGCAGGCGCTGGCCGCCCGCCGGCGGGAGACCCTGCACGCCTTCCTGGACGTCGCCGCCTCCTTCGCCGACCTGGACGGCGACCCGGGCCTGGCCGCCTTCCTCGGCTTCCTGCGCGCCGCCCAGGAGTACGAGCGCGGACTGGACAGCAGCCTGCCCGGCGGCGAGGACACCGTGAAGGTGCTCACCGCGCACAAGTCCAAGGGCCTGGAGTGGGACGTGGTGGCCGTCCCCGGCCTGGTGAAGGGCGCGTTCCCGTCCGGCTCCCCGCGCGAACGCTGGACCAGCACCAAGCGCGTGCTCCCGCACGCCCTGCGCGGTGACTCCGCGACCCTGCCCGACGTGCGGGGCGGCTGGACGTCCAAGTCGATGGCCGCGTTCAAGAAGGAGCTGGCCGAGCACTCGGGCACCGAGGAACTGCGCCTGGGCTACGTCGCGTTCACCCGGCCGAAGTCCCTGCTGCTGGCCTCCGGGCACTGGTGGGGCCCCAGCCAGAAGACCGTCCGCGGCCCGTCCGTCTTCCTGGAGCAGCTGCGCGCGCACTGCGAGCAGCCCGGCGCCGGCGAGGTCGAGCACTGGGCCGAGCAGCCGGAGAAGGGCGCCGGGAACCCGGCGCTGGCCGCCGCCGTCGAGCACCCCTGGCCGCTGCCGCTGGACCCGGCCGCCCAGCACGCCCGCCGCCGGGTCGCCGAGGTGGTCCGGCGGCGGCTCGCGGGGGCGCCCGCAGGTGATCCGGAGCCGATGGCCGTCGAGGACCAGCGCCAGGTCGCCTCCTGGGACCGCGACCTGACCGCGCTGCTGGGGGAGTTGGAGCGCTCCCGGCGCACCGCCCGCGAGGTGCCGCTGCCGGCCGCGCTGTCCGCCACCCAGCTGCTGCGGCTGGCCGCCGACCCGGACGGCTTCGCCCACGACCTGGCCCGCCCGATGCCGCGCCCGCCGCAGCCCGCCGCCCGGCGCGGCACCCGCTTCCACGCCTGGGTGCAGTCCCGGATCGAGCCGCTGCTGCTGATCGAGCCCGGCGCGCTGCCCGGCGCCGACGACGACGGCATCGAGGACGAGCAGGACCTGGAGCGGCTCAAGGAGGCGTTCCTGCGCACCCCGTACGCCCAGCGCCGGCCCTACCGGGTGGAGGCGCCGTTCCAACTGGTGCTGGCGGGGCGGGTGGTGCGCGGCCGGATCGACGCGGTCTACCGGGACGGTGACGGAGTGTCGGAATCCGGTGGTGCGTCACGCTACGAAGTGGTGGACTGGAAGACCCATCGGGAGGAGACCGCCGACCCGCTGCAGCTCGCGGTCTACCGGCTGGCCTGGGCCGAGTCGGCGGGCGTCGATCCCGAGCAGGTCACGGCGTCGTTCCTGTACGTCCGCAGCGGGCGGATCGTCAGACCGGCAGGACTTCCCGACCGAAAAGAGTTGGAACGGCTCCTGATCGGGAACAGTGACTAATGAGTCACGCAGAGCACCCGAGTCATCGCGCCGACGCCCGAAACCTGTGCGTCGTGCACGTTTCGCGCCTATTGTGGGGTCGGTAACCGGTCAACCCCGTGCTCCGGCCGCCAGCGAGGCCCGTATTCCCTGACCCTCAGTCATCACCGCAGGTGCCCCCGGCATCGGCGTCTTCTGCTGGAGAGACCGAAGTTGAGCGCGACCGGATGGATCAGAGAGCGGTTCACCGGGCCGACCCCGGGACCCGCTCCGGGCACGACCGGCACCTGGCCGAGGACGGCGCTCGCGCTGCCCTTCATCGGCATGGCGCTGATCGTCGTCCTCGACTACCTCAGCGGCACCGAGGTGACGGTCGAACCCGCCCTCACCGCCGTACCCGCACTGGCCGCCGTGGTCAGCCGCCGCACCTGGTACCCGCTCGTCATCGGGCTGTGCACCGAGGCGGCGGCCTTCCTGATGGCCTTCCGCAGCGACGCGCTCGGCGAGTCCGTGCACGCCGCCAGCGTCATCGCGATCCTGCTGGTCGCCACGATCGGCTGGGTCAGCGCCACCCTGAGACTGCGCCAGGAACGCGCCCTGGCCGACGCCCAGCTGGTCGCCTCGATCGCCCGGCGGGTCCTGCTGCGGCCCGTCCCGGAACGGGTCGGCAGCGTGCGCGCCGCCGTCCACTACGAGGCCGCCGCGGCCCACGCCCGGATCGGCGGCGACCTGTACGAGGTCGTCAACACCCGGCACGGCGTACGGGCCGTGGTCGGCGACGTGCGCGGCAAGGGCCTGGGCGCGGTCGAGACCGCCGCCGCCGTCCTCGGCGCCTTCCGCGAGGCCGCCCACCAGGAGCCCGCCCTCGACCGGGTGGCCGGCTGGCTGGCGGTCAGCCTGGACCGCGCCCTGCACGAGAACGACCACCCGGGCGTGGAGGAGGAGTTCGTCACCCTCGTCCTGATCGGAGTCGGACCGGACGGCACCGCCGAACTCGTCAACTGCGGCCACCCCTCGCCGCTGCTGCTCCGCGACGGCCGCGTCCAGCCGCTCGAACTTGCCGAGACCGTACCGCCGTTGGGCGTCCTCGACCCGGCCGACGTCCGCCCCCCGGTGCACCGGGTCCCGCTGCACGGCGACGACCGGGTGCTGCTGTTCACCGACGGGGTGATCGAGGCCCGGGACCGCTCCGGCGCCTTCTACCCTCTCGCCGAACGCTTCCCGCGCTGCGCCGACGGCCGCCCCGCCGACGTCCTGCAGCGCCTGCACCAGGACGTGGTGCGCCACGTCGGCCGCCAACTCGGCGACGACGCGGCCATGCTGCTCCTCCAGTACGACCCGACCCCGCCCGCCCTCGCCCACCTGCCCCAGCAGGCGGGCGTCCTGACCAACCGCTGACCTCCGGAGCTAGAGCGACACCCGGACCAGCAGCGGCCGGTGGTCCGACACCCCGGTGTGCGGCGCCGCCGCCGGGCCCACCGTCGCGCGCGGCACTCCCACCGCGAGCACGTGGTCGAACTGCACCGCCGGCCGGTGCGCGGGATAGGTCGGCGTGCGCGCCAGGTCGTACCAGCCCTGCAGCCGTGCCCTCGGCTCGCGCACCCGCCGCCGGCGCGGCTCGGCCAGCACCGGCCGGGCCCGCCGGGCGGCCCGCAGCTCCCGCACCCGCGCCCGCGGCGCGGTGCGCTCCAGCGCCGTCGCCCCGCCGAGCACCGTGCGCGGCACCGCGCCGATCAGGTTGAAGTCCCCCAGCACCAGGTGGGGCTGCGGCAGGTCGGCGATCCAGCGCCGGATCCCGGCCAACTGCGCCATGTTCCAGCCGGGCACGAAGGACAGGTGCGCGGCCACCACGGTGAACGGCCCGCGCTCGCCCTCCAGCACCGCCGCCAGCGCGGCCCGCGGCTCGTCCGGCACCGGGGTCAGCCCGCGCCGCCCGGCCACCCGCAGCGGCAGTCCGAACGGTGCCGGGGCGAACCGCCGGGCCCGCCAGTGCCGGACCGGCAGCCTGGTCAGCAGGGCCGTCCCGTACGAGGGCGCGGCGCCGTCGCCCACCTCGGCCGGGCCGTACACCCGCAGCCCGTCGGGTCCGGACGGCTCCCGCACCCAGCCCGCCACCGGCGCCGGGCGCCCGTGCAGGGCGGCGGCGAAGCGCCAGTCGCCGGCGCCCATCGCGGCGGCCGCCACCGCCGCCTGGTCGGTGCCGCCCGATCGCGACTGGTGCCGGTCCACCTCCTGCAGGGCCAGGACGTCGGCGTCCAGTGCGGCCACCGCCTGCGCCAACGGGTCTCCCGCGTCGGCCGGGTAGGGCAGCGGCGCGCCGTCCGGGCCGAGCGGCTGGCCGTGCAACAGGTTGAAGGTAGCGATGCGCAACTGGCTCACACCGCACGACGGTACCGGAGGGCGCGCGGCTTGAGGCCGCAGGGCATACCGGGTATACATACTCGGTATGTCCATCCGCCACGGTCTGCTCGCCCTGCTCGATCAGGGACCCCGCTACGGCTACCAGCTGCGCACCGAGTTCGAGGCGCGCACCGGCGCCACCTGGCCGCTCAACGTCGGGCAGGTCTACACCACACTGTCCCGGCTGGAGCGCGACGGCCTGGTCGAAGCCGCCGGCGAGGACGCCGAGGGCCACCAGTTCTACGCCGTCACCGACGCCGGCCGCGCCGAACTGCGGGCCTGGTTCGACACCCCGGTGCCCCGGACCAACCCCCCGCGCGACGAACTGGCGATCAAGCTCGCCATGGCCGTCACCGTGCCCGGGGTCGACGTCTCCGCCGTCGTCCAGGGCCAGCGCCGGCACAGCATCAAGGCGCTCCAGGACTACACCCGGCTCAAGGGCCGCGCCCTGGCCGGCGAGGCCAGACCCGGCACCGTGCCCTCGGAGAGCAACGACCTCGCCTGGCTGCTCGTCCTCGACCAGCTGATCTTCCAGACCGAGGCCGAGATCCGCTGGCTCGACCACTGCGAGACCCGGCTCGCCCAGCAGGCCGAACTCCAGCAGGCCCGCGCCGCCGAGGCCGCCCGCGACGGCGCCGCGAAACCCAAGCGGCTCGGCCGCCGCAGCCACGCCTAGAGCCCCGCGGTCACGCCCGGGCCCGGTCCGGCTCCGGGCCCGGTCCGGACCTGTAGCCACCCCGGGCGCGCCCGGCCGCCCGAAACCACCCGCCGCCGCAGTCGCGCCCATCCACCCGCACCACGGGCGGGCGCCGCGGCGCCCGCCCGTACCCAGCCCAGAGGGGGGAACCGTGTCCCACACCCAACAGTCCCGGCAGACACCGGTGCTGCACCTGGAGAACGTCACCCGTGTCCACGGCCAAGGCGCCGCCGAGGTCCAGGCCCTGCGCGGGGTCGACCTCAAGGTCCACCCCGGCGAGTTCGTCGCCGTCATGGGCCCCTCCGGCTCCGGCAAGTCGACCCTGCTCACCCTCGCCGGCGGCCTCGACAGCCCGAGCGGCGGCCAGGTCCTGGTCGAGGGCGTCGCGCTCGGCGGACTCACCCGCAAGAAGCTCGCCCAGGTCCGCCGCCGCTCCGTCGGGTACGTCTTCCAGGACTACAACCTGATCCCGGCGCTCACCGCCGCCGAGAACATCTCGCTGCCGCGCGAACTCGACGGCCTGTCCGCCCGTGCCGCCCGCCGCGAGGCCCTCGCCGCCCTGGAGGAACTCGGCATCCCCGAGCTCGCCGACCGCTTCCCCGACGACATGTCCGGCGGCCAGCAGCAGCGCGTCGCCATCGCCCGCGCCCTGATCGGCGACCGCCGCCTCGTCCTCGCCGACGAACCCACCGGCGCCCTCGACTCCACCACCGGCGAAGCCGTCCTCGCCGTGCTGCGCGCCCGCTGCGACGCCGGCGCCGCCGCCATGATGGTCACCCACGAAGCCCGGCACGCCGCCTGGGCCGACCGCGTGGTCTTCCTGCGCGACGGCCGCATGGTCGACGAGTCCGTCAGCCAGGACGCCGCCAGCCTGCTCGTCGCCGCCGCCACCAACAGCGCGAAGGTGGACGAGTGAAGCTCAGCGCCTGGCGGGTCGCCCTGCGCATCGCCCGCCGTGACGCCCTGCGGGCCAAGGGCCGCAGCGCCCTGGTCGTCGCGATGGTCGCCCTGCCCGTCCTCGGCGTCACCGGCGCCGACGTCTTCTACCGCAGCTCCACCCTCGAACCCGCCGAACGGGTCGTGCGGATCATGGGCCAGTCCGACGCCGAACTCAACCTGGCCGAGCGCGGCTCCGCCGTCAAACAGGCCCCCAACCCCGACGACGGCGTCCTCACCGACAACCCCAAGGACGACGCCAAGGACGGCGCCGCCCCCGTCTACACCGCCGCCCAGCAGCGCTCCCTCGACACCGAACCAGGCGAGCTGGTACGGCAGTTGCTCCCGCCCGGCAGCATCCTGGTGCCCGAGCACGAGGGCCCCAGCACCGCCGCCAGCAGCACCGAGGGCCTGCTCGCCACCCAGACCGGCGAAGCCGACCTGACCGATCCGGTCTGGCACGGCCGGGTCAACCTGGTCCAGGGCCGCGCCCCCGCCGACGACCACGAGGCCGCCGTCACCCGCGAGTTCCTCAGCCGTTCCGGCCTCAAGCTCGGCGACCGCACCACCGTGCGCGGACTGGAGTCCAGCCCCTTCACCATCACCGCCGCCGTCGAGTTCCCCGGCGACCTCAAGGCCACCGAGATCATCGCCCGGCCCGGCGCCCTGGTCGGACGGCTGGCCGGCGCCCCCGGCACGGGCCAGGGCCAGAACCCCGGACAGAACCCCGCCCCGCTCGCCGTCCAGAACCCCGGACAGAACCCCGCCCCGGCCCCCGACACCGCCACCCGCTGGCTGGTCAAGCTCCCCGCCGGCGCCACCCTCGACTGGGCCAAGGTCACCGAACTCAACGGCTACGGCTTCACCGTCGCCTCCCGCGCCGTCCTGCTCGACCCGCCCGCCCGCGCCGACGTCCCCTTCTACACCGAGATGGACAAGCGCTTCGGCGGCCGGAGCACCGCCTTCTTCGACCGCACCTCCGTCGTCATCCTCGGCACCGTCGCCGGCATGGCGCTGCTGGAGATCGTGCTCCTCGCGGGCCCCGCCTTCGCCGTCGGGGCCAGGCGCTCCCGGCGGCAGCTCGGCCTGCTCGCCGCGGCCGGCGGTGACCGCGCCAACGTCCGCGCGGTCGTCCTCGGCGGCGGCGTCGTCCTCGGCGTCACCGGCGCCGCCGTCGGCCTGGGCCTCGGCGTCGGGCTGGTCGCCCTGCTGCGCACCCAGGCCGAGGACTACGCCGGCCAGCGCTTCGGCCACTTCAACCTGCAGCCGCTCGACCTGCTCGGGGTGCTCCTGGTCGGCCTGGTCACCGGGTTGCTCGCCGCCGTCGTACCCGCCGTCCAGGCCTCCCGGCAGGACGTCGTCTCCGCGCTCACCGGCCGCGACTCGCTCAAGCCCCCGAGCCGCAAACTCGCCCTGCTCGGCCTGCTGATGCTCGCCGCCGGAACGGCCCTCGCCCTGCTCGGCGCCACCAGCGGCTTCGCCAGCCGAAGCCTCGCCGTCCTCGGCGGCTCCGCCCTCGCCGAACTCGGCATGGTCGCCCTCACCCCGTACCTGGTCGGCCTGTTCGGCAAGCTCGGCCGCTGGCTCTCGCTCGGCCCCCGGCTCGCCCTGCGCGACTCCGTACGCCACCGCGGCCGCACCGCGCCCGCCGTCGCCGCCGTGATGGCCGCCGTCGCCGGCTCCGTCGCGGTCAGCATCTACCTGGCCAGCTACGACGACCAGCAGCGCCACGAGTACGTGGCCGGCGGCCCCGCCGGGGCCGTCATGCTCGGCGGCTGGATCAGCGACACCGACGCCAAGCTGCTGCCGCAGCTGCGCGACACCGTCGAACGTTCCATCCCCGACATCGGGCCGCGCGCCGATGTCGCCCGGGTCACCTACAAGGGCGACTGCTCGGGGGGCAAGCCCTGCGGCTACGTCCGGATCGAACTGCCCAAGGAACTGCGCTGCCCCGCCTACGACGGCGACGCCGTGCTCAGCAACGAGGAGGTCAACCGGATCACCTCCTCCGACCCGCGCTGCCAGGTCCGCGACCGCAGCGGCAACCACTTCAGCAGCCTGACGGCGGGCGACCCCACCCTGGTGCGCAACCTCTTCGGCGTCACCGACCCGGCCGCCGCCACGGCCCTCGCGGCCGGCAAGGCCGTCGTCTTCGACCCGCGCTACGTCAAGGACGGCAAGCTGATCATCGAGACCACCGAACCGTTCGACCGCGGCCTCGGCGGCGCGAGCCAGGCCAAGCCGGCGCGCACCGAACTCACCGTCGACGCCGTCCTGGTGTCCGCCACCGTCCCGGCCCACGGCCAGGCCGTGCTCAGCCCCGAGACCGCCAGCCGGCTCGGCCTCGGCACCACCCCGGCCGGCTCGGTCTGGCTGCCCGCCGCCCCGCCCAGCGACGCCGCCGAGCAGAAGGCCAACGGCGCACTGGCCAAGGTCAGCGACCACAGCCAGTTCTCGATCGAGCGCGGCTACCAGTCCCGGGCCGGACTGATCGGCCTCGGCCTGAACGGCTTCGCCGCCCTGGTCGCCCTCGGTGCCGCCGGCATCGCCACCGGACTCGCCGCCGCCGACTCCCAGCGTGACCTGACCACCCTCGCCGCGGTCGGCGCCGAACCGCGGATCCGGCGCTCGCTCTCCGGCTTCCAGTGCGGGGTGATCGCCGCCATGGGGACCCTGCTCGGCACCGTCTGCGGAGTCCTGCCGGCCGTGGCCCTGCGCAAGGTGCAGGGCCTGGCGAGCAGCTACCCCGGCATGAGCCCCGAGGAGATCGCCGAGAAGTCCTCGGTGGTCCTCCCCTGGCCCACCGTCGCCGCCACCGTGGTGGTGCTGCCGCTGCTCGCGGCGGGCCTGGCGGCGGCCCTCACCCGCTCGCGGATCTCGCTGCTGCGCCGCACCGGCTGACGCCCGCGCCCGGCTCCCGTCACCCCCGCCCGCCCTGCCCGGCGGCGGGGGTGACGGAGGTTACAGCCCCGACGGCGTCCGGCACCCAGAGGGCCGGGGCGGGCACCCGTACGGGCGAACTACAGTCGTCGGTATGACGAGAACCCCGGACAGCGCCGTCCGCTCCCACATCGACCAGCACCAGGCCGCGTTCCTCGCCGACCTCTCCGAATGGCTGGCCATCCCCTCGGTCTCCGCCGACCCGGAGCGCGCCGGGGACGTCCGCCGCTCCGCCGACTGGCTGGCCGCCAAGCTGCGTGACACCGGCTTCCCGGTGGCCGAGGTGTGGGAGACCGACGGGCTTCCGGCGGTGTTCGCCGAGTGGCCGTCGGGGGACGACTCCGCGCCGACCGTCCTGGTCTACGGGCACCACGACGTGCAGCCCGCCGCGAAGGAGGACGGCTGGGACACCGAGCCGTTCACCCCGACCGTGGTCGGCGGCCGGCTGTACGCGCGCGGCGCCGCCGACGACAAGGGCCAGGTGTTCTTCCACACCCTGGGGGTGCGCGCCCACCTGGCCGCCACCGGCCGCACCGCGCCGGCCGTCAACCTCAAGCTGCTGATCGAGGGGGAGGAGGAGTCCGGCTCGCCGCACTTCGCCGACCTGGTGCGGCGCGAGGCCGGGCGGCTGGCCGCCGACGTGGTGGTCATCTCCGACACCGGCATGTGGTCCGAGACCACGCCGACCGTGTGCACCGGCATGCGCGGCCTCGCCGACGCCCAGCTCGACCTGTACGGGCCGGACACCGACATCCACTCCGGCTCCTTCGGCGGCGCCGTCCCCAACCCGGCGCAGGTCGCGGCCGAGCTGGCCGCCGCCCTGCACGACGCCGACCACAGGGTCGCCGTCCCGGGCTTCTACGACGGGGTCGTGGAGCTGACCGAGCGTGAGCGCGAGCTGTTCGCCGAACTGCCCTTCGACGAGGCCCAGTGGCTGCGCGTCGCCAAGTCCCACGGCACCCGCGGCGAGGCCGGGTACTCCACCCTGGAGCGGGTCTGGGCCCGTCCGACCGCGGAGGTCAACGGCATCTGGGGCGGCTACACCGGCCCCGGCGGCAAGACCATCGTGCCGTCCTCGGCCCACCTCAAGCTGTCCTTCCGGCTGGTCGCCGGGCAGGAGGTGGAGAAGGTCCGCGAGGCGGTCCGGGCCTGGGTCGCCGAGCAGGTCCCCGAGGGCATCCGGTACGAGCTGGTCTTCCCCGGCGCGACCCGGCCCTGCCTGACCCCGCTGGACCACCCGGCGCTGCAGTCCACCGTCCGCGCGATGGGCCGCGCCTTCGGGCAGAAGATCCTCTTCACCCGCGAGGGCGGCTCGGGCCCCGCGGCCGACCTGCAGGACGTGCTGGGCGCGCCGGTGCTGTTCCTCGGTATCTCGGTGCCCTCGGACGGCTGGCACTCGGTCAACGAGAAGGTCGAGCTGGACCTGCTGGCCAAGGGCGTCGAGACCGCCGCCTACCTGTGGGGCGACCTGGCCGAGAACTTCCGGCCCGGCGCGTGAGCCTCTCGCGCCTGCTTTCGCACCATGGCAGTCAGATCACTCATCCGGATGATTCACCACGTGGGGATGGAACGAAGTGAGCACCGTGCCTGAGACCGAGCGTCCGCGGGCCCTGGCCCTGTCCAGGGCCGGAGTGGAGCGGGCGGCCGAGCACCGGTTCGACGAGCCCTGGCTGGCGGCCGCCTGGAGCCACCCCGCCACCCGGGTGCTGCCGATCGCCGGCGGCGAGGCCTTCGTCGTCGACACCGCCGAGGGCACCGAACTCGTCCTGCTGCCCTCCTTCGAGGCGCCGCAGACCGGGGACCGCTACTTCCTCGGCACCGACGAGGACGGCGTCTCCTACTTCGCGCTGGCCGGCGAGAGCCTGCCCGGCCGGCTGGACGGCGACGCCCGCCCGGCCGGACTGCGCGAGGTCGGCGCGATGCTGTCCGACCGCGACGCCGGCCTGCTGGTGCACGCCGTCGCCCTGGAGCACTGGCACCGGCTGCACAGCTTCTGCTCGCGCTGCGGCCACCCGACCGAGAAGGCCGGGGCCGGGCACGTGCGGCGCTGCACCTCCTGCGCGGCCGAGCACTACCCGCGCACCGACCCGGCGGTGATCATGGTGATCACCGACGAGCAGGACCGCTGCCTGCTCGGCCGCCAGGCGATCTGGCCGGAGGGCCGCTGGTCCACGCTGGCCGGCTTCGTCGAGCCGGGGGAGTCGATCGAGCAGGCGGTGGCCCGCGAGGTGCACGAGGAGGCGGGGGTGCGGGTCGGCGAGGTCCGCTACGTGGCCAGCCAGCCCTGGCCGTTCCCGTCCAGCCTGATGCTCGGCTTCACCGGCAAGGCGCTGCCCGGCGGCACCGAGATCACCGTGGACGGCGAGGAGCTGGCCGAGGCGCGCTGGTTCTCCCGCGAGGAGCTGCGGGCCGGGATGGAGGCCGGTGAGATCCTGCCGCCCTCCGGCATCTCGATCGCCCGCCACCTGGTCGAACTCTGGTACGGCGAACCGCTGCCGTCGGCGGCGCGCTGGTAATCCCGTACGAATTCCCGGTGCTTCCGTGCACTTCTGCGCACATCTGCACCCAAGGGGGCGCGTGGCTTATGTCGCGCGCCCCCGATTTCCTTTCCAAGCCCGTCCCGAATCCCACACGACCGGCTGTTCGTGGCCGGACGGGCCAGTTCTGCTACCGCAGGGCACTTCCGGGCCCCCACCGTCGACCCGCGCGGACGACATTGCCGGAAACGGCTGAAACCGCGTCACCGCGCTCGCTACATTCACTCGGGTGACAATCCCCCGGGGCACCGCCCAATCCCCCAAATACCAGCGCCTCGCCGCGGACCTGCGCCGCCGGATCGCCGAGGGCGAGTTCACCGCCGACGCCGCCCTCCCGGTCGAGAGCGAACTGGAACGCCAGTACGGCGTCGCCCGCAACACCGTCCGGCTCGCCGTCGACGTCCTGGTCAACGAGGGCCGACTCGTCCGCCTCCAGGGCAAAGGCACCTACCTGCGCGAACACCCCGTGCTCGACCACCACGCCTACGGGCCCAGCCAGCCCCCCGCGCCGCGCGACTGCCTCGCCGCGCCCTCCACCGTCTACCTCGGCGAAGCCGCCGAAGCCGGGCGCGAACTCAGCACCGACTTCGAGATGATGATCGTCCGGGCCCGCGTCGACATCGCCGAACGCCTCGGACTGCGCCCCGGCGAGGCCATCGTCGTCCGCCGCCAGCTGCGCCTGCTCGACCGCGAGCCCTACTCCATCGAGGAGAGTCACTACCGGGCCGGACTCGCCGCCGGCACCCCGCTGATGGAACCCGACCCCGTCGAGGGCGGGGACGAAGCCGTCCTCGCCACCCTCGGCCGCACCGAGATCGGTGCCGTCGACCACCTCGTCGCCCGGATGCCCGGCCCCGAGGAGGCCCAATGGTTCCAAGGCGGCCCCGGCGTCCCGCTCGTGGTCCAGACCCGGGTCACCTACGACCGGCGCGGCCCCGTCCGGGTCATCGAGACCCGCTACTCCGCCGACCGCAGCCGACTCGTCTACGGCATCGGCGACCTCGGCGCGCGCACCACCCTGCCCGCCCCCGCCACCCCGGTCGACCCGGCCCGGGCCGACGCGCCGTGACGCGCGCCGGCCCGGCCCGGCCGGCTCAGGCCGCCAGGGCCTTCTTGACCTGGATCAGGCTCGGGTTGGTCATCACGACCCGCTCGCCACCGCCCGCCGGCTGGACCAGCACCGTCGGCACCGTCTGGTTGCCGTTGTTCACCGACTCGACGAACGCCGCCGACGCCGGGTCCTCCTCGATGTTGATCTCGGTGTAGCCGATGCCTTCACGGTCCAGCTGGCTCTTGAGCCGGTTGCAGTAACCACACCAGGTCGTGCTGTACATCGTCACGGTGCCGGACATCGAGGGGGCTCCTTCGAAAGGGGGGTTCGTACGGTCTCACACCCGCAACGTCCACCGGACGGCAGTCATTCCGGCCGGATCCGGAAGGGGGCGTGCGGGCCGGCCGCGTACGGGCCGGGCGCGTACCGGCCCCGTGATCCGAGGCCGGTGACCCGTGACCCGGTGATCCGTACGAGAGCGGAGCGATCATCCTGCGATCACACCGGGCCTGTGGACAACCCCGCCCAGGTCGTCCCACCGGGCTGAGAAGATGGAACGCATGCAGGATGACCTCTTGAGCGGCAGCCCCTACGACGGCCCCCACGGCTCCCCCTGGGCCGACCCCGGCGCCGCCACGGGCCCCGACGCCGTGCTCGCCGGGCTCGACCCCGAACAGCGCGCCGTCGCCACCGCCCTGCACGGCCCCGTCTGCGTCCTCGCCGGCGCCGGCACCGGCAAGACCCGCGCCATCACCCACCGGATCGCCTACGGCGTGCGCAGCGGCGTCTACCAGCCCCAACAGGTCCTCGCCGTCACCTTCACCGCCCGCGCCGCCGGCGAGATGCGCGGCCGACTGCGCCAGCTCGGTGCCGACGGCGTCCAGGCCCGCACCTTCCACTCCGCCGCCCTGCGCCAGCTCCAGTACTTCTGGCCCCGCGCCATCGGCGGCCCGGTGCCCCAGCTCCTCGAACGCAAGGTCCAGCTCGTCGCCGAGGCCGCCGGCCGCTGCGGACTGCGCGTCCAGCGCACCGAACTGCGCGACCTCACCGCCGAGATCGAATGGGCCAAGGTCACCCAGACCGCCCCCGAGGACTACCCCGCCGCCGTCGCCAAGTCCGGCCGCGAAGCCCCCCGTGACCCCGCCGAGACCGCCCAGGTCTACCGGGTCTACGAGGAGACCAAGAGCCGCCGCGGCAACATCGACTTCGAGGACGTCCTGCTGCTCACCGCAGCCATCCTGGAGGACCGCCCCGACATCGCCGACCAGGTCCGCAGCCAGTACCGGCACTTCACCGTCGACGAGTACCAGGACGTCTCCCCGCTCCAGCAGCGCCTGCTCGACCGCTGGACCGGCGCCGACGGCGGCGCCAGCCTCTGCGTCGTCGGCGACGCCAGCCAGACCATCTACTCCTTCACCGGCGCCACCCCCGACTACCTGCTCAACTTCCGCAGCCGCCACCCCCAGGCCACCGTCGTCAAGCTGGTCCGCGACTACCGCTCCACCCCCCAGGTCGTCCACCTCGCCAACGGGCTGCTCTCCCAGGCCCGCGGCGAGGCCGCCCGCCACCGCCTGGAACTCGTCTCCCAGCGCGAGGCCGGCCCCGAACCGGTCTACACCGAGTACGAGGACGAACCCACCGAGGCCGAGACCACCGCCCGCCGCATCAAGGACCTCCTCGCTGCCGGCGTGCGCGCCAGCGAGATCGCAGTCCTGTTCCGCACCAACGGCCAGTCCGAGGTCTACGAACAGGCCCTCGCCGACCTCGGCGTGCCCTACCAGCTGAAGGGCGCCGAACGGTTCTTCGAACGCCCCGAGGTCCGCGACGCCGGTGTCCTGCTGCGCGGCGCCGCCCGCGCCGCCGCCGACCCGCTCACCGCCGGCGCCCCCGACCTCGCCGGCCAGGTCCGCGCCGTCCTCGCCAGCCGCGGCTTCACCCCCGAACCGCCGGCGGGCTCCGGCGCCGTCCGGGACCGCTGGGAGTCCCTCGCCGCCCTCGTCCGCCTCGCCGAGGAGTTCGAGCGCACCCGCACCGCCGAGGGCCTGACGACCGACCTCGCCGCCTACGTCGCCGAACTCGACGCCCGGGCCGCCGCCCAGCACGCCCCCGCCGTCGAAGGCGTCACCCTCGCCTCCCTGCACGCCGCCAAGGGCCTCGAATGGGACGCGGTCTTCCTCGTCGGCCTCACCGAGGGCACCCTGCCGATCATCTACGCCAAGACCGACGAGCAGGTCGAGGAGGAGCGCCGCCTCCTCTACGTCGGCGTCACCCGCGCCCGCAAGCACCTCAGCCTCTCCTGGGCGCTCTCCCGCTCCCCGGGCGGCCGCGCCTCCCGCAAGCCCAGCCGCTTCATGGACGGGCTGCGCCCCGGCTCCGCCGCACCCGGCGCACGCACCGGCGCGCGGGGCGGCCGGGGGAGCGTCGAGCCCGGCGAGCGCTCCGCCGGCCGACGGGTCCGAGGCCCGGTCAAGTGCCGGGTCTGCGACAAGCCGCTGACCGACGCCGTCGAACGCAAGCTGCGCCGCTGCGAGGACTGCCCGTCCACGATGGACGAGGCACTGTACGAACGACTGCGCGAGTGGCGGGCCCGGCAGGCGAAGAAGCAGGGCGCCCCGGCCTACGTGGTGTTCACCGACGCCACGCTGATGGCGATCGCCGAGGACGTGCCCGCCGGACGCCAGGAACTGGCCCTGATCTCGGGGGTCGGCGCCATGAAGCTGGACAAGTACGGGGCCGCCGTGCTCTCGTTGTGTGCGGGGGAGGAGCCCGAGGAGGATCCGGACGGCGTCGAGGACGACGGTCCGATCGATCCGGCGTGAGCCGGCACGGGCGCGGTCCAGGGGACTGCTCGGGGGACTTCGCAACCGCTGCGGAAGGTCGCGCGGACCGCGCCGTCGATGGCGTCGCGTGAACTCGCGTGAAAAATAGTTTGCGCGGCATACCGGGAGCGCAATAGCCTGCCGGAGCGGTCAAGGGGACGCGGTCGCACGGGGTGACACCTGTGCCGATCCCCCTCGCCACACAGCTTCACACAGCTTCACCGAGACAGACATCCGAACATTCGGAGCCAGGGGAACCAGGCTCCGCGAGACGCCGAGAGGAGGCGAAGACAGTGGGAAACATCATGATCACCAAAATGACTGGCCAGACCGTTGTCGCTGCCTCCCTGCGTGCCGCCCGCCTGCGGGCGCTCGCCGAGCTCGGTGGAACCGGTCTGGGTCTCGACACCACCGGTGTCTCCGTCGCCTCCGCTGTCAGTGGCCTTGGGCACACTGATCTGTGCCTCACGGGCGGCAGGAGTGTCGAAGGCACCGTCGTCGAGACCGGTCTGTCCCGTGGCTGGGCGCAGGTCAGCACGTCGCGTCCCGAGTGCGATGAGCGACCGCTCCAGGCACCGAAGTCCGTCGTAATCGCCGCCAGGCATGGCGACTATGCGCAGGTCATCGGTGCCGGAAACGCCCAGAAGCAGAACAAGCAGCAGATCAACCAGGTCATGGCCGCCTTTACCGGCGCCAAGGCCGTCCGGATGTGGGCCTTCCGCGGCCCTGAACCCTGGAGAGAACGAACCTGAGTCAGCCTCAGGTCGGCACCTCCAGGGCCGCGGAACCCGTCACACCGGGATCCGCGGCCCTTCTGTTTTGTCCGGTACGCAAGACCACCCAGGCCCTCCGGGGCCTCCGGCCCAGCACCACCAGTCCACTGGGCCGGAACCACTGAGAAGACGAGGAAGACGCCCACAGTGTCCACGGTCATCACGCCGCCCATCCCGTCCGTACCGCAGACAAGCCAGATCAACGAGGCCGACCAGGCCGACCCCCCGGAGGTTCCGTTCATGCAGCTCAACTCGATCGAGCAGGCCGAGGCGCTCGGTCTCCCCATCCCGTGCCGCGCCTTCGACCCGGAGGTCTTCTTCGCCGAGACGCCCGCCGACGTCGAGTACGCGAAGTCCCTCTGCGGCACCTGCCCGGTGAAGGACGCCTGCCTGACCGGCGCCCTCGAGCGGCGCGAGCCGTGGGGCGTCTGGGGCGGCGAGCTCTTCGTCCAGGGTGTCGTCGTGGCCCGCAAGCGGCCGCGTGGCCGTCCGCGCAAGACCGAGGTCATGGCGTGAACCCCGCCCACGACGCCAGGGCAGTCCGCCAGGGAGAACAGCCCCCGCTGGAAAGCGCCCTCCGCCGGTCCGTACGGATAGCCGCCGCCAAGGCCGACGCAGCAGCCCGCACCATCCCATTCCCGAGCACGCACCACGAGCAGGACCACCACATGACCCCCGCCGCCATCGATCCGACCGTCCGCGCTGAGCAGACCACCGAACTTCAGATCCAGAACAGGACCCTCGAAATGCAACTCATGCATGAATCCCTGGCCCGCGCCCATATGCAAGACAGGCTCCACGAGGCGGAGGAACAACGCCTCGTCAGCCGGGTCGTCCGGGCCCGCAAGCTCCGGCAGCGGGCCGAGCGGGCCTCCCTCCGGGCCCGCAAGGCGCTCGCCGTCGCGCTGATGTGACGCGCCGGACGCAGGCGGCTCGCCGCCGATCCGACTGACCCCCGTCGTGCCGCAGGCCGCCCCCCGTATTCGGGGAGCGGCCTGCGGCCGTTGTCGTGGACCGGTGCCGTCGGCCGTGGCCGTCCGTCCGGTGGGTCAGGGGCGGGCGGGTTTGCTGCTCTTCCTGGCCGCCGGGGTGGTGCGCTTCGCGGGGGCGGCCACCGGCTCGGCCGGCTCCTCGGGCCGCTCACCGGCGAACTCGGGCAGCCACTCCAGCATCTCGGCCCGGAACGGCGCCTTGGCACCCAGCTGGCACAACACCCCGATGGTGCTCAACGTCACCCGGTGGATCAGCAGGTACGCGGGCGGCAGGTTCAGCTGCTTGCCCAGGTTGTACGCGGGCGAGCGCGGATCGGCGATCCGCGCCGCCTGGGCCCGCATCCAGGTCCGGGTGAAGTGGAAGCTGTCCACTGCGGCCGGCTCGATGATCGGCAGCAGGTAGTCCAGTACCGCGTCCGGATCCAGCTGGATCGAGGGCTTCACGAAGCCCTCCTCGCGCAGCATCTGCAGCACGCCCGCGGCGTCGCCGTCCAGGGCCATCCGCAGCGAGGCCCCGATCGGCGCGGGCAGCCCACCGGGCAGCCGGTCCACCGTGCCGAAATCCAGCACGCCCAGCCGCCAGCCCTCGGCCGGGCCGGCGTCCTTCAGCAGCCGGAAGTTGCCGGGGTGCGGATCCGCGTGCAGCAGACCGGTCCGGGACGGCCCGGCGAACAGGAACCGGGCCAGCAACCGGCCGGCGCGGTCGCGCTCCTCCTGGGTGCCGTTCGCGATCACCTCGGCCAGCGGGGTGCCGTCCATCCACTCGGTGACCAGCACCTGGTCGGCCTGCGCCACCACGACCGGCACCACGATGTCCGGGTCACCCGCGAACTCGTCGGCGTGCCGGCGCTGGGCCTGGGCCTCCAGCTCGTAGTCCAGCTCCTCGGAGACGCGCTCACGCAGCTCGGTGATCAGCGGCTTGATGTCCAGCCCGGGGATCAGCGGGCCGAGCAGCCAGGCCACCCGGCTCAGCTGGGAGAGGTCGGCCAGCAGCGCGTCGCCGGCGCCCGGGTACTGCACCTTCACCGCGACCCGTCTGCCGTCGTGCCAGACCGCCCGGTGCACCTGGCCGATCGAGGCGGCCGCCGCCGGGCGGTCGTCGAACTCCAGGAACAGCTCGCGCCAGCCGTCCCCGAGCCGCTGGGCGAGAGCCGTGTGCACCTTGGCGGCGGGCATCGGGGGAGCGGCGTCCTGCAGCTTGGTGAGCGCGGCCCGATAGGGACCGGCGACCTCCTCGGGCAGCGCGGCCTCGAAGACGGACAGCACCTGCCCGAACTTCATCGCGCCGCCCTTGAGCTCGCCCAGGACCTTGAACAGCTGGTCGGCGGTGGCCTGCTGGAGCTCGGCCGTCACCACCTCGGCCGACCGGCCGCCGATCCGCTTGCCCAGCCCGAGCGTGGCGCGGCCGGCTATCCCCAACGGCAGGGCGGCGAGCCGTGCCGTGCGGGTCACTGCCTTGCGCGGAAGATCGCTCACCCGGGCCTCCAATCCCCTGGCCCCCCGACGCCGGACGGCCCACCATCACTACGCCATTGTGCCCGGTTCCGAAGCTGGTTCCGGCGGTATTTCTCGGGGGCCGGGGGGCGGTGACTTCCGAGGGGCCTTGTTGACCCTCCGGGGGCCCTCCCCCCTCCCCCTCCCCCCACGCCCCCACCCACCCCCCCACCCGCCCCCTCCTCCCACCTCACGCGCCGCCTGCCCACCCACCTCCCACGCTCACCCCGCACCTCGGAACAGCGGCTCCCGCTTCTCGCGGCCCGGGCCCCTCCCCCGGCCAGGTGTTTGACACGGGTTCCCCCTGTCACGGGGTCCCCCTGCCCTGGGTTCCCCCTGCCGGATCCTCGTCCTCATCCGCTCGGGAATCGGGG